>JANYGY010000076.1 GCA_025362255.1 Planctomycetales bacterium | reverse complement strand
GGTGTGACGCAAGCGCGCGGCGACGACCACCATTCCCGGGGCCAACACCACCGTGCCACCGCCAGCAACGCGACGATGGATCGGGACACCCGCACGCAGACACGCAGGGACCTGACACTCTCGCATGGGATCCTGGTGACGGCCGATGACGACCCGCGTGTCGGTGGGCTCAAATACTCGAAGCCACGTTTGCGTCGGATCGAGAACCGATTCACCCAGGGGATCGAGTAGTCCGCCCGGATTCATCGTGATGATATCAGGCCGCGGCTCGACAAACCCAAGCCCTGATGGACTAGGCGCGGAAGAAACGCCTAGCGGATCGACATCATCAGGCATAGGGCATAGCCGGCACGCGGCCGCAGAGCCGAGCATAGACAGCCAATGCTCCACGATGATGCGCGGTGTGATCACCCAACGATTCGATGAGCGCGATGCGCGGAACCCCGCCCATGATCGGACCAGCAGCGATCGGCACCATCAGTTCAGCTCGTGTGGTCGCTTCCAACTTGGCGATCGCCCGCGCATAAGCTGCCAAAAACTGCGCACGTGCCGCGGATAGAGTCAGTACCGCCCGGGCGGCACGTTCATGGGCGGAGAAATCCAGGTCGAATCCCTGGGGACTGAACGCGCCGGTGATGAACCAGTCGATGGTTTGGGCCGCATGCGCTATCTGAGCCGCAGCTGAAAGCATGCCAGGTTGCGGTGCGAATGACGCATCAGACTCGATGAATGAAGCCGTCGCCCGGATGAAGAAATCCCGCTGCAAAGCGAGACTTCCGCAGAATGGATGGTCGGTCATGGAAAGCTCCAACGATGAGAGACCGGTGACTCGCTACACTTCCAGGTGGTGCTACTGATGAACACACACTCCGAGAGCATCTGCGGCAGCTTCCATCACCGCTTCTGACAAGGTCGGGTGGGCATGGATGGTGGTCATCAATTCTTCGGCCGTGGTTTCCAGACGCAGGGCAACGGACAGCTCAGCGAGCATTTCAGTCGCGTCATAACCGACGATGTGCGCGCCGATCAGCTGCATGTACTCGGCATCGAAAATCAATTTGACGAGACCTTCGGGATGACCGATGGCCTTGGCTTTGCCGGACGCCAGGAATTGGAATTTACCAATCTTGATTGGACGTCCCGACTCTTTGGCCTTCTTTTCAGATACGCCGACCGAGGCGACCTGCGGTTGACAATAGGTACAGCCGGGGATCTGCGCGTAGTTCACCTGCTGGCTGTGGCCGCAGATATGGGCTACGGCGGCTTCGCCTTCAAAGCTGGCTTTGTGGGCGAGCAATTGCTTGCCGGCCACGTCGCCGATGGCGTAGATCCCTTGGACCGAAGTCTGCTGATCGCCGTCGACCTGGATGAAGCCGCGCTCGTCGAGCTTCACTCCGGCCTTCTCGAGCCCGAGCTGTTCGGTGTTGGCGAGAAAGCCGACTGCGACCAGGACTTTTTCAACTTCCACGGTTTCAGCGGTACCATTCTTTTCGAGGTGCACGATCACCGAGGATGGCTTCAGTTCCAACTTGACGACTTTGGTCGCCAACTTGATCACGACCCCGCGCTTGGTGAATTCGCGCTCGACGACTTTGGCGATTTCAGCGTCCTCGACCGGCAGCACTTGATCGAGCACCTCGACAACCGTTACCTGGGTACCGAGGGTGGACAAGAAATAGCTGAATTCCATGCCGATCGCACCGGCACCAATCGCCAACATCGACTTTGGCTGCTCGGTCGCCGCCAGCATGTGACGATAATTCACGACCTGCTTGCCATCGACCGGCAGATGCGGAAAGGTGCGTGGCTTGTGTCCGCTGGCGATGATCACGTTGTCGGCCGTGACATTCTGCACCGAGCCATCGGCTTTGGTGACCGCCAAAGTGTGGGCATCGACAAAGGCCGCAGTGCCCAAAAGAATAGTAACCTTGTTCTTCTTCAACAAAAAGTCGATGCCTTTGGACATTCCGCCCGCGACATCGCGCGAACGCTTGATCACCGCCGCGTAGTCGGCGCTGACATTTTCGGCTTTGAGTCCGTAATCCTTGGCATGTTTCATGCCGTCGAGAATCTCAGCGCTCTTCAGCAGTGCCTTGGTCGGAATGCAACCCCAGTTGAGGCATACGCCACCGAGATTCTCCTTCTCGATGACCGCAACCTTTTTGCCATGTTGGGCAGCTTTGATCGCCGCAACATAACCGCCGGGACCGGCACCGATGATGAGAACCTCGAAATCAGCCATGGTCAATTTCCTTGAATACGTATTTGAAGCAGGTTTTGCACTGGATCAATGGAGACCAGAGAGTGGATGCCAGAAAATAGAGGCCAGAGACTTGCTCGCTAGGAACGAGGGCTCAGTGAAGAGCATTTAGCCGAGCAAGGTCGCCGGAGCTTCGAGTAGTTCGCGCAGCGTCTTGAGGAAGGCCGCCGCATCGGCGCCATCGACTGCCCGGTGATCGGCGCTGAGCGTGACCTGCATGGTCTTGCCCGCGACGACCTGGCCGTTCTTCACCACCGGCACATCTTTGATGCCGGCGACTGCCAGAATCGCCACCTGTGGCGGATTGATGATCGCCGCAAACGCCTCGATGCCGAACATGCCAAGATTCGAAATGGTGAAGCTGCCCCCCTGAAATTCGCTCGGCTGAAGCTTGCCTTCAACGGCTTTTTTGGCCAATGAGCGGACTTCATCGCCAATCTGACGCACACTTTTGGTATGGGCCTTGGCGACGATCGGAGTGATCAGGCCATCGGGAATGGCCACCGCGACACTGATGTCGGAGCTGTCATGCTGGACCACCCGATCGCCGTGGAAGGTTGCCGACAATTTCGGATGCACGCGCAACGCCAAAGCGGTAGCGCGAACGATCAGATCGTTGACCGTGACCTTGAGTCCGTCGAGCAGATTCAGCTGTTCACGGATCATCATCAAGGCCGAGGCTTCGATCGTCTCGGTGACATAGAAATGCGGAATCTGAGTCTTCGATTCGAGTAATCGCTTACCGATGATCTGCCGCATCGGCGACAGGGCGACCGTCGTCTGGGCTTGGCTCGCATCGGGGCGAAGGACTTTGAGCTTCGGCTTTTCCGCTTTTGCGGAAGCGCTGGCACCCAGTTTGGCTGAGCCCGATTTGGCCGCGGCTTCGATATCGGCTTTGACGATCCGGCCATCCGGACCGGTTCCGATGACCAGGCGAACATCGATAGCAAATGCCGCAGCGATCTTGGCCGCAACCGGGCTGATGCGCACTCCCCTACCGGGTTTTTCCGCTCGTGGTGCGGCGGCGTTTGGCGTAGAAACCAATGCCGGAGCCGATGGTACAGCCGGCTGTGCAGCTGCTGCTGGGGCTGAAACAAGTGCTGAAACAGGTGCGGCCATGACCGCCGATCCTGCGAGCTTGGCATTGGTCGCTTTCGCTTTAGCAATCGCCGCCGGAATGTCGTCGTCCTTTTTCGTCGAGAGAATCGCCGCCACCATGTTGACCTTGGCCAGCGATCCGGCCTCGATCAGGATCTCAACCACGGTCCCACCGTCGGCGGCGTCCCAATCGGCCACGGCCTTGTCGGTTTGAATTTCAGCGATGACGGTGCCGGCTTTGATCACGTCTCCTTTTTTCACCCGCCACGCGACGAGGGTGCCCTCGGTCATGGTGGGCGATAGAGCGGGCATCAACTGTTCGATGATCATGGATATCCCATTCGGCGTGCGGAGTTCGGTATTCGATCCAGCACAACGCCGAATCGGAATAGCGGACGCGGTCAGCGATAGCAGGCAGTTTTGACAGCGGCAATGATGCGATGGGGCTTGGGCAATGTCTCGTGTTCGAGATTCGCCGCGTAGGGCATCGGATTCTCGGTGGTGGTCACCCGGCCAACCGGCGCATCGAGATCATCAAAGCAGAGTTCCATCAACTGTGCCGCGATCTCAGCCCCGACGCCACCCGTGCGATAACATTCCTCAACCACCACACAGCGATTGGTCTTGCGCACCGAAGCGGCGATCGACTCGATATCGAGTGGTTTGATCGTGCGCGGGTCGAGTACTTCGCAGGAGATGCCGATCTTGGCCAACTCATCCGCGGCCTCTAACGCCCACTGCACGCAACGGCTGATCGCGACAATCGTGCAATCGGTGCCTTCGCGCTTGAGGTCGGCCTTGCCAAACGGCACCAGATATTCGGCGGTCGGGATTTCCTGCTGGAGATTGTAGACCAACTCGTTTTCGAGAAAGCAGACCGGATTGTTTTGCCGCAACGCGGTCTTCATCAGACCCTTGGCATCGTACGGAGTCGATGGCGACACCACGATCAGTCCGGGAAAATGGCTAAACAGGGCTTCGACCGCATGCGAATGCTGACTCGACACCCGGGGGCCGGCGCCGCTCGGGCCACGCATGACCAGCGGAATCGGGAACATGCCACCGGTCATATAATTCATCTTCGAGGCATTCGAGATGATCTGATCGAAGGCCACGAAACTGAAATTCCAACTCATGAATTCAATCACCGGACGCAAACCAGTCATCGCCGCGCCCACTGCTAAACCGGTGAAACCCGATTCGGTGATCGGACTGTCGATGACGCGTTTCGCTCCGAAATGATCGAGGAGACCTTTGGTGACTTTGTAGGCCCCATTATATTGGGCGACTTCTTCACCCATGATGTAGATGGTCTCGTCCCGCGTCATCTCTTCGAACAGGGCTTGGCAGATGGCCATCCGCACCGACACAAGTTGCATGCCATCGCCCAGATCAATGCCCTTGTGGCCATTGATCGGTTCGGTCTGGGAATCGATTTCCCGACGGGGCTTGAGCGGATAGGCGAGCGGAGCGGACATGGATGGTAATTCAGCTCAGGCGTAAACGTGGGTGTAGAGATCAGACAGCGGCGGTTCAGGGCTTTCGGCGGCAAATTCAAGGGCTTCACGAATGCGTCCGATGATTTGCTCTTCGATTTCTTCGGCCCCAGCCTCGGTCAGCCAACCGGCATCGATCAACGACAATTTAATTCGTTCGATCGGGTCGAGGGTTTTATAATGTTCGAGCTCTTCTTTGGTCCGATAGGTTGCGGGATCGGACACCGAATGACCGCGGTACCGATAGGTCTTGGCCTCGACCAACACCGGCTCGCCAAGGCGCGCGATGGCCACTACTTCTTGCGCGACCTTCCATGAAGAAAACAGATCGAGGCCGTCGAACGTAAACGACTTCATGCCATAGCCTGATGCTTTAGCCGCCGCGATATTCTCTACCGACACAGCCCGCGTGCAGGCCGTACCCATTCCATATTTATTGTTTTCGATGACATAGATCGCAGGCAGTTTCCATAAAGAAGCCATGTTCAGGCTTTCATGGAACGTGCCCTGCGGGCTGGCGCCGTCGCCGAGGAACGTCACCGACACGCCGCCGGTCCCTTTGTATTTGGCGCTGAAGGCAGCACCGGTGCCAACTGGGATCTGCCCCCCGACGATGCCGTGACCGCCAAGCATGTTGCCCTTCTTGGAGAAGAAGTGCATCGAGCCGCCCTTGCCGCGGACGTTACCGGTGGATTTGCCGAACAACTCGGCCATCAACGGCTTGGGGTCTTCACCGGCGAGCAAGGCCTGGGCATGGCAACGGTAACTGGTCAGAGTCGCATCACGTGAACAGTCGAGGTGATCGAAAAAACCCGTGGCGACCGCCTCTTGGCCGATGTACAGGTGTAAAAAACCCGCGATCAGCTTTGATTTATAGGCCAACTCTGCCCGTTCTTCAAAACGCCTGATGAGCAGCATCTTGCGATACATGGTCAGCAGACGGTCTTTGCCGATTTCGGCGCGCACGGCCCGAGGATCGATTTGGACCAGGGGATTGGCTTGCAGCATCGTTCGCCTCGGGAGCTAGGGTCGCGGGCGGACGATCCACCCGACGACGGGCGGGGTTACTGAGCGGGTTTGGCGGCGGGCACGACCGGCTCGGCCGGCTTCGGAACTTCGACTGCAGGCGTCACGGGAACCTGGGGCACTGCTGGCGCTGCTTGGGCTGGCTCTGGCTGAGCTGCAGTCGCTTGAGCTGCCGACTCAACCGCGGATTGCGCGGTTGCAGCAGCCACGGCAGCGGTCTCTTTGGAGACTGCTTTAACCTGCTCGATCACTGGCGCGGATGCAGCCGGAGTCAGCAGCGGGACGCTGGTCGCAGCGACCGAAGTAGGAGCGGCACCTTTTGCTGCGGTGGGAGCGGTGCCAGGGGCAGGTATGCTGTCGGCCGGAGTACTGGTTGCCGGAATGCTTGCTGGGGGAGTTGACGATCCGGAGGGTTCGGCCCTGCCAACGCCACCTTTATGGGGAATCGCCAAAAACAGCACGAAGGCGAAGAAAAAAGCGGCCATCCAGCCCGTGACCTTGGCCATTTTTTTGCTCGCACCTACGCCGAGCGTACTATCGAGAACACCGCCGCCGCCGAATGCAGAGGACAGATCGCCTGCGCCTCCTTGCAGGAGGATCAATCCAACGATTCCCAGGCACAGCGGCCATAGCAGGAATTGCAGAGAGAGGATAAGATTTTCGATCACGGGTAATCCTGGCTCAGTGAGCAGCGATGATGGCGGTGAAATCAGCCAATTTGAGACTAGCGCCGCCGACCAGCGCGCCGTCGACGTCAGGTTGACTGAGCAATTCGAAAGCATTATCCGGCTTTACCGAGCCGCCGTATTGGATCCGGACCCTTTCGGCCAATTCACCCACCAATTTGCGCAGAACGCCGCGCACGAATGCGTGGGCTTCCTGAGCTTGGGCGGTGGTAGCGGTACGGCCGGTGCCGATCGCCCAGACTGGTTCATAAGCGACCACCAGATGTTCGAGCTGAGCCGCTGTCAAGCCGTCAAGCGACCCTTGAAGCTGGCGCGAGAGGACTTCCTCCAACTTTCCGCCGTCACGTTCGGCAAGGGTTTCGCCGATGCAGAGGATGGGCACCAAGCCTTGGGCGATGACTGCCTTAAGCCGCCGATTGATCGTTGCATCGGTATCGCCAAAAAACTGGCGCCGCTCACTATGGCCCAGGATCACATACTTGGCGCCCGCATTCTTGAGCAGGGACGCCGAGGATTCACCGGTGAAAGCACCTTTTTCCTCGAAGTAGGCATTTTGCCCGCCGATACCCACCGCCGAACCCTTGGCCGCTTGAGCGACTGCATGGAGGGCCAGAAAAGTCGGACAGACGGCAACTTCAACCTGAGCGCTCTTCGGATCGGCAGCCAGGGCTTTGGCCAAGCCTTGGACGAGGGACACACCTTCGTCGATGGTCAGGTTCAGCTTCCAATTACCGGCGATAAAGCGCTTACGGGCCATGCATTTTCCGCAGCTCGGCCGCGGTCCTTCGTGAACTGAAGTGGCTGCACGCGCAGCGGGGTTGGAAACATAGATCCGCCGCCTGGGTGGTCAACACCCTGAAATGTCGGTTTGGAGGTAAAACCGCTTCAAAAGATCATTCCTTTCGTGCGTTAAGAGACCTGATTTCAAGGACGACGCATACTTTTGTTAAACTATAATATAAATAATTAGGCTCGATACGTCGTTTAAGTCCACACCTTGATTATTTAATCAATAATCTTTTGGTCGATGGATCTTATTTTGGTCTGAACTAGCATCCCCGATTCATGATTACGACCCGTCCGCTCGGTCCCGTGCTCGTCACTGGTTTAGGTTTAATGGGGGGAAGCCTCGCCGCCGCCCTAAGCCAAGCCGGAATTTCGGTATTGCTGCATCACCATCGTCCTGAGGTGGCGCGTTCTGCCGCAGCGCTCGGCTGGGGTACGGCGATTGATTCATTCACCCAGGCCACCCACGCATCCGTGGCAGTGGTCTGCACCCCGGTTGGAATCATCGCCCGGACCGTGCGCGCAATCGCAGCAGTGTCCTCGGCGGTCATCACCGATGTGGGTTCGACCAAGGGCGAATTAGCCACCGAACTGAGCGATCTTGCCGCGCGCTATATTGGCAGCCATCCGATGTGTGGCAGCCATCTGCAAGGCTTGGCTAATGCGGATCGCGACCTCTATCGCGGGCGGCTGACCCTGGTGACACCGGTGGTGAACACCAACTCAGATCATCTTTCACTCATCGAGCAGATGTGGGTGAGCGTTGGGGCACGGGTGCAACGCCTGTCCCCTGCAGATCACGACCGCGTCGTTGCCGAGGCCTCGCACCTGCCACACATCCTGGCCTCGGTCACCGCCTCGATGCTGAGCGCTGAAGCCGTGCCTGCGTGTGCTAGCGGATTCCGCGACGCGACGCGGATTGCCGCCGGTTCACCCGATTTATGGGTGGATATTCTGCAGACCAATCGACTCGCATTGCGGCCATTGATCGCTCGCAGCCAAGCTCGTCTCGCTGAGCTGGACGAGCTGCTTGAAAGTGGCGATAGCGAGGCGTTGAAAAAATGGTTGGCGGCCGGCAAGGCCGGCCGCCAACGATTTGAAGACGCCCAACAATAAGTCAGATCACTTCGCGCGGCGAAGGCCCAAGCGAAGGAACGCCATCAACCCGGCGAGAGCGATCGCGATGCCCGAACCCGCGCCACACCCACCACTTTCGGAGTCAGGACCACTGCTGGCCTGAGCCCCATTGGCTGGCGGCGTTGGCGGCGCGCCCGCATCTCGGGCGAACGTCGAGGCGCCCGCTGCGCGCAGCGCACGACCATCGAAATCGCTATCTTTTCTGGTCAGGATCACCGATGCGGCGGGCGAGCTGACATTGCGGATCCAATAACCGATACCGCTTTGCAAGACCGTGGTGGTGGAATAAGTCGAGCCATCCCACAGGTACGCGGCGGTGATCTGACTCAGCGGCTGAGTTGCTCCGCTGAGATTGGTCAGCGTGAAATCATCGGCCAGACTATGGGTGCGAACCACCGAACCACTGGTCAGCTGCACCGGGCCCAGACCAACGAAATTCCATCCTGCACGCAACACGATGGTCGAGCCGGGCGGCATTGCGGGGCCAGAGAAATCGAGCCCGAGATCGACTCGGGTGGCGAGGAAAACACCGTCGGTCGGCAATAGGCCGCCGGTCGGTTCGCCAGGCAGTTCGTTGTAGGTCTGTCTGGCTGAATCCCAGGTGAAGCCACGGGCCCGACGATTGTCGACCGAGCCGAACGCGGTGCGCAGCGACTGCACGCCACCCACCGTACCAGGGCAGATCGCGCCGAAGACAGTGACCGCCCCGAGTGACGTGGCCACCACCGGAGCCGGCTCTGATGCAGTCGGCAAATCTGTGGCGGTGAACGTAAACGAACCAGTGAGCCCGGCCGAATCTGTCACGGTCACGGTGATCGTACCACTACGCGTCGGGGTGACGAATACATTGGTCGCCGGACCGCTGACGGCACGAACATTATCTGGCGATCCGCCGGCAAAACCCACACCACCAACAACGGTGACCGTGTAGGTGCCATTGCCACCGCGGACTTCAGAGATGACCGTCCCGCCGACTTTGGCGCCGGTGATCGCAGTGAAGGCCAAGCCGGGGGCCGCCAGGGTTGCCGTCTGAAATTTAGCGCTGACATACGACTCGGCCCGCGGGCCGGTATCGTTGGCATCCGCCTGTCCCAACAACACCACAAAGGCCGAGCGCACCGCTCCACCCTGAGCCGCGGTAAAGCGCAGATTCTTCAATACGCTGGTTGCTTGAGCGACGGTCATAGTGCCGTCATAGGTCCGCGTGAGCGACCCATTGGACAGCGGAAGATCAGTGGAAGTGATCGTACCAGGCAAGGCGGCTGCATCTGAAATCAGGTCACCGGCCACGGCGCCACTGACCGAGACGACCAAACCGGTAATCGATCCGTTCGTGGTCGGAAAGTCGATCGACACGGAACTGTCGACAATCGCTAATGCACCGCTGCCGGACAGATCCTGAACGGTGGCGACAATGGTGGGGGAGAGTATTGGGAGAGCTAATGAAGTACTATATCCTGATGCATCTACGAGAACGAGATGACGATCCCAATGTGTCGCATTGGCCGCGTAGGAAACTGCTGTTGGGCGCAGGAAGGTACCAAAAGGAGATCCGCCAAAAATATAAAGCGGGGTACCTTCGCCATCATCTGGAATGGTTCGGTCAATTGTGATGCCGCCTAAATTTCCTAAAGTCGCCGAGATATCTGATCCACCATGAACAATTCCGCCACCGATAGGCGAATTTGAGGAATAGACAGCGACATCATCGATGCCATCGCCAGTGACATCAGGGACAATCCACCCCTGAGAGCCGCTTTTAAATTTATTGAGAGATATTGACGGGGCAGTGGCCAGGACACCGGTCGACATGATGACATAGGTTGGACCGGTATTATTATCGTGAGTCGTGACCAGGGCATCGATTTTACCATCCCCATTGATATCACCTGTGGTGATATCAGGGTGAAAAATTCCAGAGTAAGCAGATGTATCAAGATCTTGGGTGAATGCCGGGGCGTTCGAAAGGCTTTGTCCGTGGGCAAATAATTGGACGGAGGGATGCCCGCTGGCAAAGCTCTGAGAGACCATCAGAAGATCTAGTTTCCCGGTCCCAGTGCCTTCCCAATCCACCCCCGCCACGGCGGAGTAGTTTCCACTGTATATTGAAGAGAAGGTGGTGGCAAAAGACCCCGTCGTATTGACGGATAATTGGAGCTTGTTTGCGCTGGCATCGATCCACGCGATATCCAGCTTCGCATCGCCCCCGAAATCCCCGACCGCGGGCGCTCCACTAAGACCTGTTAGATCAAGTTTTGACGAAGATGTATTTAATAAACTTTGAGTAGTAGTCGCAAGCACTTGAACCAGGGAATTCGTCCCCGAGTACGAATCGAGGGCCACCAAATCAGCCCGAATTTTGCCATCAAGGCCAGCGCCGGTGATATTGGAGACGATCCACAACGAGCCGAAAGTGGTTGCTAATTTAGTGGATGACTTCCAACCAGACGCCGATCCCCAATAAATGATGTTGCCAACCGCCAGGTCGACAAAACCGTCGCCATCGATGTCCCCATACGAAACGTTGGCCACGTTCCCGGTGACGGATGGGCTGACTCCCGCCAAGGAAACTGTGGTGGGCAACGGTTCAGCCGCGATGGCCAACAGGGTCGCGCTGATAATTAACGTGGTAGAGCGCAGGGCAGAGCGGGATGAAATCATATAAGCACCTTAATGCCGTAGCTTGACCGGGGAAGTGCCAGGATCAACGATTGAACTATCTATGGATAATCCCGCCGTCTGCTGGTTGCTCGGTCCTTCGGATGGCCGTTCGGGCGCTGGCCATCGAGCTTTGCGTTTGGCGGAAGCCATCGCGGCAACTGGACTCGCGGTTCGGTTTATCAGACCCTCACCAGATTCGGATCTTCCACCCCTGGCAGAGGCGGTGGCCCAGTTGCGGACTCATTGGCTTGCGAATCGCCCGCTGTGCGCACACGTCGAAGTGCCCGGACCTGCGGGCGAACCCTGGCGGATCGTTGCCCGAGACCTGTCCATTCCGCTGATGTCCACCTGGCATCCGGTCTTCTGGATGGCTGCGGAGGAACAAAAACCAGCGATCGCCAAGGCCTTGGACACTTTCGTCAGCTCGTGCCAGCAGGTGTTGGCCGAGACCGACGCGGTGCGTCGTGGACTGGCCGCCGCGGGAGTATTCGAGACGACGAAGGTCAGCAATGGCGTGGACACCGCTCGCTTTGACCCGGTTTGGCGCAGTGACCGTCGGCGGTCCTCGTGGGGCGTTGACGACACGCAGCCGGTCGTCCTGTACGTGGGGCGCTTGCAGCCGGAAAAAAATCTGACGCTGCTGGTCCAGACCTTGGCCGCGGTGAAAGAAACTCATCCACACGCACGTTTCGTCGCGGTGGGCGCGGGCAATGCGAGCGACGACCTCGCCAAAGCCTGCCCGGATTTAAAAATGCTTGGGCATCTGGTCGGCGATGAACTTGCCGAAGTCTACGCCTCGGCCGATGTTTTCGTATTTCCGAGTCTGGAGGACATGTTCGGCAATGTCGCCCTTGAGGCGGCTGCAAGCGGCCTGGCGGTGGTGGCATTTGACCGCGCGGCGGCAGGAGACTATCTGACCGGCGTTGCCCGCTTGGTTACACCACATGACGCCGGGGCCTTTATTGCAGCGACTGTCGAACTCGTTGGTGATGGGCGGGCGCGTCAGCGATTGGGCGCCAGCGCGCGCACGGCCATGCTGCCACTGACGTGGACGAAGACCGCGCAGCAGTTTTTGAGCGCTGTCACCCGAGCCCAACACGTGCCACCAAAGCAACCAGTCCCTGGGGTGATTCCGGTCACCGCTCAGATCTTTGCACCGTTGCCGGCCGATCAGGCAAGCGAGCCGCTAGTCACGATTCGGCTGCTTGCCGCGCGCGGTCATCATCTGCAATGGCATCACCGTGAGTCTGAATCGCAGCTGCGGATAGGGACGCAGATCCACGACGTGAATGACCTGATCAAGGTTTTGCCAACAGCCGATGCGCGCGGTGCGTGGTCGCGACGGATCGAATTTGCCGAAGGCCGGCTGTGTGCCTGGGCGGCGGGGAATGATCCGGTGGCAAATCCGTTACGCATCGCTGCCTGTGTCCAATCCCCGATGACCCGCACCGGCACCGCAGAGCGGTTTCACCAACTGGTCGCCGGCTTGCGTACCAGTGGACATGCGCTGCAGATACAGGCGGAATCCGCGTCAACGACGTCGTTGACGCCTTCACCAGATCCAGCAGAACGACAACGTCGACTCAGTCGGCTGGTTGCCGGTTTTCGTCAAACCTGGACGATCGATCGCCCTGATGTGGTGTACATCGAAGTACTCGATTCATTTGGGACGTGCGCAGCCGAAGCAGCTCAATCCGCCGGCATACCATGGGTCGCAACGTGGCATCCGCTGGGTGCCTGGATCGGTGAAGGACAACACGAGCACATTAAAAAAACTTTAGGTGATATCGGGAGATCTGCCGCTGCCCTGGTCGCTGAATCGACCAGCCAAGCCGCCGATCTCTCTCGCCAAGGTCTGTCTTGCGCAACGATCACCGGTAACGGGGTCGATCTCACGAATTTCAATCCCCGGCACCTGCATGAGGCATTGCGCACGTCCTGGAATTGCCGGCTTGCGGTGCTCGCGGTGGGGCGACTTCAGTCAGCGAAGAATGTTGGCGCATTGATACCGATCCACGATGCGTTGTTAACAATTCCCGGCGCCCGGCTGGTCATCGCCGGGGATGGCCCCGAACGCATGGCGCTGTCGGCCGCGATGCCGCAGGCGCTATTCCTCGGTGAGATTTCAGCAGCCGCATTACCTGCAATCTATGCCAGCGCTGACCTCTTTGTCTTTCCAAGTCGAATCGACAGTTTCGGATTGGTGGTTGCCGAAGCCCTGGCCTCGGGATTGCCGGTCATCGGATTTGACCGCGCCGCGATTGCCGAACTCATAACCGACGACGCCGCCGGCGTGCGGGTCCCGCTGACGGGCGATCTCACTGCCGCGGTGATTGCCCGCTGCCGTCTCCTTCTCGCCGACGAATCGCTGCGCGCTAAAGGACGAAAAGCAGCACGCACCGCAGGTGAAGCTTGCCGCTGGCAGGATGCCGCCGACAAGCTGGCTGCTGTTCTCAGTCAGGTTGCTGAAAAAAAGTAGAGGGCGGTTGATCCTGAAAAACGCAATTAGATCAGCTTTTTGAGACGTAAACCGATATTCATCGACTATATCTCAAAATTGCTTCTCACCCAGAAGGTGTGCTGAAAAGCGCAGGTGTGGTCCAGCTGCAAGGCGCACGGCGCGATGGAATGGCTCACGCCATTTCGAGTGTCGTGCAACGCCGCAGATGGGCCGCAACTGCGTTTTTCAGGTTGATCGAAGGAACAGGAGTGCGCAGAGGCAAGGAGATGAGGAGAACAGCAGAGACTTACGTGTGGGTTTGAAACTATGGAATTTCTATTTTTCCATTTTCCAACTCTATAAAATACTGTAATTCAACGCGGTCGAGCTGGGGCTAGACCCGACGGTTCAGTGACATGACCAACACTCACCCGGCACCGCCTCATCCTTGATTTCCCCGCCTATCTCCGGTCTTCCTCTGCGCCTCTGCGACCTCCTGTTCAATCTCTCATCGTTTACCCTAAGCGAGCCCGACAATCTTTCGCACCCGATCATTCACCGCTTCGATCACATCTTGCGGAGTAGAGGTGCCAGCGGTGATGCCGATGTGGGTCTTGCCCGCGAACCACGCCGGGTCGAGGTCTTCGGCGCGTTCGATGTGGTGGGCTTCGATGCCGCGATCGAGGATCAGTTCCGCGAGTTTCCGGGTGTTGGCGCTGGTAAAGCCACCGATGACTACACCCAGATCGATGTCTTGATCCAGAAGCGTACCAATGGCGCGTTGGCGATCCTTGACCGGTTGGCAGATGGTGTCGATGAATCGGACCTCATTCACCCCAGGATGGTTACGGATCGCGGCGACCAATTTTTGGACTTTTTCGAGCCGATTGGTGGTCTGGGTGACAATGCCGATGCGGCTTTCACCATCGAGGCGCGAGAGATCTTTTTCGTCGCGGATCACCGCCGCGCGTTTGAGATTGCCCAGCACCCCGCGGACCTCGACGTGGTTCTCTTCGCCGATGACCACCGGGAACCAGCCTTCACGCTCGAGAAAACGAGCGAGCTTGTGCAATCGGATAACCAGCGGACAGGTCGCATCATAGACCGTGAAGCCCTTGGCCCGGAGATCCGCCTTGGTCGTATCGGATGCGCCGTGGGCGGTGATCATCACCGCTTCGGTGGTGATCGAATCAACTTGGTCGCGCTCGACGATGCGCACGCCGTTGTCGCGCAGACGTTGGGTGGTTTGCGGATTGTGCACGAGCTGGCCGACAATCGTCAGCCGATCCTTGAATTCAGGATCCAGCGCCATGTCGATCGCGTCCTGCACGCCAAAGCAGGTGCCCATCGCCTGGGCAAGCGTGATGCGGACAGGCAGGTTCATGAATCCAGTTTCAGCCTAGGGCCAAAACCGGAAGGGATGGACTTCAGCCGTTGAGTAAAAAATGTCTCCACTTGTGCCGTATCCGGTCGGCGTCCTCTGAACCTGATGTTCAGAGCGGGGGTCTGTCCGGGCGAGCATGGCTCTATCGGAACGTTGACCCCCTAAGCGTACGTGAAAGGCCAGGGGACTGCGGAAGGACCTCGAACACAGCAGAGACAGTTCAACTATACGGCGACTGCCTGGCGATTTCCACTCCTTGACAAGCGTGCGACTTCGGCAGCCCATTGCCCGCGCAGGTCTTCACCATGATGCTCGAGTCCACCGGTGCAGCGTGAACCGCTGAGCCACCGCCAGCGTTCGACGGGAATATCCTTGAAGGCATGGTCTTCGGTGGCGACCTGCGTCCCGAGCATGAAGTGAAGCGCCAAGCCAGCGCGTTCGCGATCCGTGGTGTTGGGGCCGGTTGCGTGGGCGACGCCATAATTGAAGAAGACCACGCCGCCTGCCGGCACTTCCACCAGAATTTCGTGACGTTCGTCGATCACCTTCGCACAGGTGATGTGATGATCACTCTCGCCATCGCGTTCGTGGGCGAAGGTCTGCAAGTGGCTGCGAGGGATCAGGCGCATGCTGCCATTGGCACGGTTGGCGGCGTGCACCGCGATCCACATGCCGACGCCAAAACGCGGATCCGTGGCATGGAAATACGCATTGTCGGTATGCCATTTGGTGCCCACTCCATGCTTGCCGGGCTTGAGGAAAATTTGATCGAGGTGCTGGACCGAGTCACCGCCGAGCAAGGTTGCCACGACCTCAGGGACGCCAGCACGCCAGGGCAGACTGGCGATAAGGCGACTGTTTACCAGGCCGATCGGACAGATCTGGAGATTGAACGCGGTGGTCGAGGTGGTCGGGGTGGTGCCGGTGGCTCCGTCTTTGGCGACCACGACGTTGCGCAGTTTGCCATTCGCCTGTAATTCAGCGACATCGGCCTGCAGTGCCACGACCTCAGTCGCCGTGAAAAAATCAGGGATGACGACGAAACCTTCGGTTTTGAAGATGTCGAGTTCAGCAGGAGTGAGCGTACGCATGCGAGAACTCTATCGCCCTCTCTGCCTCGTCGTCAGCTGAAACGGAATCTTTTGTCGCTGAAACGGAATGCCATTCAGGTTGCCCCATATTACCAAAAAACCCGCGCGCCCGGAAGGGCGCGCGGGTTGCTCGATCGATCCGATCGAGTCGATCGACGGCTATTCGCGGAAATTCAGGGTCGTGAAGTCGGCCGGGTTGGCGTTGAAGCCTCCGAAACGAGCATTCAATTTCTGATTCTCACGGATGCTCGGCGTATCGCGTGCGGCATCGCTCATCCGGTTGCGGGTGATCTGGATGGTCCACTTGGTTCCGGTTCCGCCACGTGCCGCCGGGGCCAGCACCTTGTACGGAATGTAGATTTCCATCGACCACATCTTGTCACCAAGAGCACTTTTGGTGATGATGTCCTCGGGCTTGGCCGTGCCATGGCCGGTGTTCATGACCTGGATGGCTCCATTCGCATTGACGATCATCTGCACGAATTGGCCTTCATTCTTACCCGTCGAATCAAGGAATAGCTCCAGACAGTCGTCCCAATAGGTCAGGCCATTGTCATTGGTCTTGATCTTCCGTTGCAGATGTTCGGGATTCGGCTCGGTCATCTTGAAGCCGAAGGTGATGCCCTCCAAGGTGTAGACGGCCTTGATCTCGGTCGGATAGCTCACTTCCACCTGTTTCTTAGTGCCATACTCATCGTATTTCTTCAGGAACACCGGTTCTGCGAGCTTCCATTGCTCATCATCCAGCTTGCCATCGATGACCGGTGATTTGGCAACCTTGAAACCGCTCATCGGTTGGACGCCAGTGCCCTCCATCACCGTGGCGTATTCATCATATCCCTGTTGGAAGATACTGGAGAAGAACGCCAGACGCTTGCTGGCAAGTTCGTCCGGCGCGGCTTCGGTTTTTGCCTTGGCCAAGAGTTCACGGAACTTGTCCAAGGTCGCCTTGGGGAATGACAGTTCATAGACTGCCTTGGGCGTCAGGCGGCCATTGGGCCAGCGGCTCTTTTCCCATCCATCGCACTGCATTTGGACAATTTGACGTACAGTGGCCGCTGCCGGTCCATACATG
>JANYGY010000073.1 GCA_025362255.1 Planctomycetales bacterium | reverse complement strand
TCTTCGGGCAACCGCGGGGTCGCGCGCTGGATGCGGTTCTGCACCTCGGTGAGCGCGACGTTGAGGTCGGTGCCCAGCCGAAAAGTCAGGGTGAGCTGCATCGTGCCGTCGGGCATGCTCTGCGAGAACAGGTACAGCATGCGGTCTAGGCCGGTCATCTGCTGTTCGATCGGCCCCGCCACGGTGGCGGCGATCGTCTCGGGGCTGGCCCCGGGATAGGTCGCGCTGATCCGGATTGTCGGCGGCACGACTTCGGGATATTCCGAAATCGGCAATTTGGTCATCGCCAGCGCGCCGAGCAGCACGATGACGATCGACAGGACTCCGGCGAAGATCGGGCGATCGATGAAATAGTGCGGCAATCTCACGGCTGCTTCCCTTCAACCTTCGAATGCGCGGCTGGCTTCTCGGAGTGCGGCGTTTCTTTTGATGAGTCTTTTGATGAGTCTTTTGATGAGTCTTTTGACGAGTCAGCAGCCGCATCATTTTCCAAGGTGATCATCGAAGCAGGCAGCGGCTTCACCGGCATTCCGGGGAAGAAGATCTTCGCCAGGTTATTGACCGCGATGCGATCGGTCGGTGCCAAGCCGCCGTTGACCACGCGCAGACCGTCGGCGTTTTCACCGAGCTGAACCGGCCGAAAGCTGGTGCCACCCTGATCATCGACCACCAGCACGAAACGAGTTAGCAGCTGCGCCTGCACCGCGCGCTCGTTGATCAGCAGCACCGGGCGGGGTGGGGCGACCTGCAGCTGGATGCGGGCAAAGGCTCCAGCGGTGAGCGCCCGCGCGGGGGCGGGATTGGGCAATGTAGCGCGGATGCGAATCGAGCCGCTCGCGCTGTCGATCTGATTATCGACGAAGGTCACCGCGCCGGTGTGCGGAAAGCCGACTTCGCCGGGCAAGGCCACGCCCACCGGTACCGCGGCAGCGCCGACACCGCCGGCATCGGCGCTCGCCCGCAGATTCGCGCCGATGCGCTGCCAGGTGCCTTCGTCGAGATCGAACACCGCGTACAACGGATCGACACTGACCAAGGTCGCGAGCAAGGTGCCCGGGGCCATGCCACTGGCCTGTACGACGTTGCCGACGGTGGATTGGATCTTGCCGATGCGGCCGGCGATGGGGGCGCTGATCGTCGCATGGCTGAGGTCGAGCTTGGCGTTGGTCAACGCCGCATCGGCCGCCGCCTGGGCCGCGGTCGCGATGTTGAGCGCCGATTGCGCATCATCGAAAGCCTGCTGGGAGACGATCTTGTCGGCGACGAGTTTTTGCGTGCGTTCAAACTGCTGCTGAGCCTGGGTCAGGCGTGAAGCGGCACCGACGCGGTCGGCTTCGCTGCGCGCGAGAGTGGCCTTCAGCGGTTCTTCATCGATGCGCATGATCACGTCACCGGCTTTGACTTCAGCGCCATCGGCCACCAACACCTGTTGGATCGTGCCGCCAACGCGTGAGCGCAGTTCGACCGACTGGATCGACTCCAGGCGACCCGTCAGCTCGCGCGTCACCGGCAGGATTTTCGCGATCGGCACCGCGACCCCGACCGGCGGCGGTGGCGGCATGTGCGCGGCTTCAGGCTTCGGCGCTTCGCCGCAGCCACTGACGGCGATGAGAGCGGCAAGGACGGAAATCGAGGCAAAGGCGAATGAGAGACGCTGGCGCATGGCGGGTTCCTGAGCGGGAAGTCGACGGATGAATGGAAAGAATTTAAAAGCTGAAAATCAGGGCGAGATCGTCGCGACCAGCTGGCGCACCAGCGCCAGATAATCGGTGTTGGGATGAGTGCGATGGAGCTGCGTGCCTTGCTGCAGCACCGACCACACGACCAGCGCCTGCTGCGCCGCATCGCCGGGGAAACGCAGATCACCGCGGGTGCGACCGTCTTCGAGCCAGCGCGTCAGACCCGCGAGGCAATCGTCGATCCAACCCGTGACCGCTTGCTGAACAGACTCGGGCAGGATCGCGAACTCGGCCTGCAGGGCATAGATCGGGCACGATTTTTCCGCACCCGCCCCGCAGGTGCGCTCGGCGATCATCTGACCCAGCGCGAGCAACCGCAGCCGTGGATTGGGAAAATCCGCGATCAGCAGGTGCTCATGCTCGGACCGCTGTTCGCGCATCCAGGTCACCAGCGCGACGCCGAGATCCGCCTTGCTCGGGAAATGATAATGGATGCTGGGGGCGCGGATGCCGACCTGCTCGGCCAGATCCCGAAAACTGAACGACGCCCAACCGACCGCTTCGAGCCGCGCGGCCGCTGCTTCGAGTAACGCCTCGCGCGTCGCCCCGCCGCTACCGGCGGGATGCAGGCGGGCCGAGCCGGTGCTTGCGGGAGAGGTGGCTGAACTCATGGAACATTACCTACCTACGACTAGGTAGGCTGGCAAGAGCTGATTTCCGTTACCCTCCGCAACGAGTGCTTTTGATGAAGATTGTGGGCTGAAAACATCGTTCAGGCGCGGAAAAACGGTCACATGCACGGTTCCCGTGGCAACGCTCGGTGAACGTCACCCAGAACGCGGCTCGTCCAACCACGCGGTGTGCCGCGCTGCCGGATAGCGATCACGTTGTCCGACATGATCGGCGGCCTGCGCTGAGAGGTCATTGAGCGCGATCGCCAAAGTCTTGCGCCGGAGTTCGAGTTCGTGCGGCAGCTGCTCGGCGGCCACGGGCCACAATGGCTGGCCGAAAACGATCGCGACGTGCGCGCGGGGCCGGGGGACGCGGATGCGATCCCAAGTGGGCAGGCGCAGCTCATGGGTCGCGCGGGCGGCGATCGGCACGATCGGCAGGTTGGCCAAGCGGGCGATCTCCAGCGGCCCGGTGCGGGTCTGTTTGGACGGGCCTTTGGGGCCATCGATCGCGATCAGCGGATGGTGCCCTTCGCGGGCGGCTTGGATCATTTCCTTAGCGGCATTGGCGCCCCCGCGATGCGACGAGCCGCGGATCGTGCGCACACCGCGATTCTGCATGTGCACCGCAACCAGCGCGCCGTCGCCGCTGCGTGACACCAAGGCAGCCAGGCGCATGCCCTGACCGCGAACGCCACCGGCGAGCAGAATCAGATCCTGATGCCACAGCACAAACATCACGGTGCCGCCAGCACTGCCGCGACAGGCGGTGCGGACGTGATCCATGCCGAACAAATGATAGGTCAGCGTGCTGGTCAGGGCCCAGGCGAGACGGTCAACCACAAGCGGGGCACCGTCCCAGCGCATAAGGCCCTTTCAGGTGGCTGGCATGCTTGGTCCACGGTGACGGCTCGCAAGTCGTCTCTCTGGCGATCGCCGTGTGATACGAATTCGTCCAACGATGGGCATTCGGCGGCTTGGGCGTTGCCGCGTCGGCCCATTACGGCCATATCGCAGACCCCTCAGGAGACCTTTCATGTCTGGTAATCGCGGCGTTGTGTATCAAGGACCGGGCAAGGTCTCGATCGAAAAGATCCCTTATCCGAAACTCGAATTGCCTGAGCAGAAGCGCAAGTGCGAGCACGGCGTGATCTTGAAGGTCGTCGCCACCAACATCTGCGGCAGCGATCAGCACATGGTGCGTGGCCGCACCACCGCCGAAGCCGGTCTCGTGCTTGGTCACGAGATCACCGGTGAAGTCATTGAACTCGGCCGCGATGTCGAATTCATCAAGAAGGGCGACCTCGTCAGCGTTCCCTTCAACATCGCCTGCGGCCGTTGCCGCAACTGCAAGGTCGGCCAGACCGGCATCTGCCTGAGCGTCAATCCGGCCCGTCCGGGTGCGGCTTATGGCTATGTCGACATGGGCGGCTGGGTCGGCGGTCAGGCTGAGTACGTGATGGTGCCGTACGCCGACTTCAATCTGCTCAAGCTCGGTCGCGACAAGGATCTGGCGATGAGCAAGATCGCTGATCTCGCGCTGTTGTCGGACATTTTCCCCACCGGTTTCCACGGCGCGGTCACCGCCGGCGTCGGCCCTGGTTCGACGGTGTACATCGCCGGTGCCGGCCCGGTCGGCATGGCGTGCGCCGCCTCGTGCCAGTTGCTGGGCGCGGCGATCGTGATCGTCGGCGATCTCAACGCTGATCGCCTCAAGCAGGTCAAGAAGATGGGCTGCATCCCGCTCGATGTGAAAAAGGGACCGATCCCCGATCAGCTCGAAGTCCTCATCGGCGAGCGCGAAGTCGATCAGGCCATCGACTGCGTCGGCTTCGAAGCCCGCGGCTGCGGCCACGATCACAGCAAGGAACGTCCGGCCCAGGTGCTGAACGACATGATGACGGTGTGCCGCGCTGGCGGCGGAATAGGCATCCCTGGCCTGTACGTCACCGGCGACCCCGGTGCCGTCGATGAGGCCGCCAAGATCGGTGCCCTGTCGATCCGCATCGGTTTGGGCTGGGCCAAGAGCCATCATTTCCACACCGGCCAATGCCCAGTAATGAAGTACCATCGCCAACTGATGATGGCCATCCTGCACGATAAGGTGCAGATCGCCAAAGCGGTCAACGCCACCGTGATCACGCTCAACGACGCGCCCAAGGGCTATCACGATTTCGATCTCGGCGCGGCGCGCAAATACATCATCGACCCGCACAAGATGGTCGCATAATTACTTTTCATGTCAGGAATCCCGTCGGCGGGTGGTGGCTTTCACGCCATCGCCTACACTTTTCGCAAGGCTCGGCAGGCCGGCGGGATTCTGAAGATGTACCGGGCCTTGCGCGCCAAGAATGCGTGCAAGACCTGCGCCTTGGGCATGGGTGGCCAAAAAGGCGGAATGACCAACGAGCTTGGGCATTTTCCCGAGTTCTGTAAAAAATCGGTGCAAGCGCTCGCGGCTGATCTACAGCCAGCAATTCCGCTCGATCAATTCACGTCAGCTACTCTCGAACAATTACGCGAGCTGTCGCCACGGCAGCTCGAGGCCATGGGCCGGATCACCGTGCCGCTGGTCCTCGAAGCCGGCAGCACCGCGTTTCGCGCCGCGACCTGGGACGAGGCGCTGACCAGGCTTGCTGATAAATTACGGCCAACTCCGCATGATCAGGCGTTCTTCTATTTCAGTGGCCGGTCCTCTAACGAGGCCGGTTTCCTGCTCCAACTCTTCGCCCGCGTGTGGGGCACCAACCACGTCAACAATTGCTCGTTCTATTGCCATCAAGCCTCGGGGGTCGGGCTGACCAGCGTGTTCGGCCAGGGCGTCGGCACGGTGCCGCTCGATGGTCTCGAACACACGGATCTGCTGCTGCTGATCGGCGCCAACCCGGCCTCGAACCATCCGCGTTTTCTGCGCACGTTAATGGAATTGAAACGGCGCGGCGGAAAAATCATCGTGATCAATCCGTTGCGCGAAGTCGGCCTCGAACGCTTTCGCGTGCCGAGCGATCCGCGCAGCCTGGTGTTCGGTACGACGATCGCTGATCATTACCTGCAACCGCACTGCGGTGGCGACCTCGCATTCATTCTCGCGCTGATGCGTACGCTGCGCGATCGCGGCGCCTGCGATCAGGAATTCCTCGCCGCGCACACCACCGGCTGGGCCGAGCTGGACGCGCATCTGGGCGCGCTCGATGTTGCAGAGTTGCTGACCCGCAGCGGCCTCAGCGCAGCGGACCTGACCTTGGTCGCAGATGCCTACATGGCCTCGAAAGCGACGGTCTTCGCCTGGGCGATGGGCATCACCCATCATCGCCATGGCACCGACACGGTACGCGCGATCGCCGATCTCGCCCTGCTGCGCGGAATGGTCGCTAAGCCCGGTGCGGGCCTGCTGCCGTTGCGCGGGCACAGCAACATCCAGGGTCTGGGCACGGTCGGCGTCACTCCGGTGCTGAAGGATGCGATCGCCAAGCGGGTCGAACAGCACCTCGGGATCAATCTGCCGACCAGCGCCGGCCTCGACACCATGGGCTGCATGCAGCGCGCCCACGCCGGACAGATGCGCGTGGCTTGGTGCCTCGGCGGCAACCTGTGGGGTTCCAGCCCTGACGCCGAGTGGACGCGCGCGGCTTTCGCCAACATCGATCAGGTCGTGTATCTCAACACCACCCTGAACACCGGGCACATCCACGGTCTAGGCAAAGAAACCTGGATCCTGCCGGTGCGCGCGCGCGATGAGGAATCCGAAACCACGACCCAGGAGTCGATGTTCAGCTACGTCCGGCTGTCGGATGGTGGCGCACCGCGATTTCCCGGGCCGCGTGGGGAAGTGCCGTTGATCGCCGAGTTCGCTCATCGCGTGCTCGGTTCGACCGGCGCAGTGGATTGGCAGGCGCTGCGCGCGCACTCCGCCGTGCGCAGCTTGATCAGCGAGGTGGTGCCCGGCCTCGAAAGCTTGGCGACCATCGACGCGACCAAGGCCGAATTCCATATCGCCGGGCGCGCCTATCCCGAACCCAGTTTCAAGACCGCCTACGGCAAGGCTCGGCTGCACGTCATCAGTCTGCCGCCGGCCGAGGTCCTGCCGGCCAATGGCCTGCACCTGATGACCATCCGCTCTGAAGGCCAATTCAACACCGTGGTCTATGAAGATCACGACCGCTATCGTGGCACCACGACGCGCGATGTGATCCTGCTCGCTCCCGCTGATATCACCCGCCTCGGTCTGCGCGTGAATCAACGGGTCACGGTGCGCTCATCCATCGGCAGCATGACCAGCATCCGGGTCGCCGAAGGCCGCATCCGCGCCGGCAACGCCGCGATGTACTATCCTGAATCCAATGTCCTGGTGCCGCGCGACACTGATCC
>JANYGY010000049.1 GCA_025362255.1 Planctomycetales bacterium | reverse complement strand
GTGTAATCGTTGACCGGGATCAACTTGAATTTCTTGAAGAGCAGCCAGCAGATCGTGCCGTAGACGGCGGCGAGGAGTTCGAGCATCTCAGTTTTCCTTCGCAGTCATGGTCGGCGCAGTCGGTGCGGTCAGTGCCGTCGGTGCGACCGACAAAGCAGCGAGGCGTCGCTCCAGGTCAGCCACGCGCTCGGTCAGGGCATTGGTCAACGGATGGTCGACCGATACCGCAATGCTTTTGCCGGGCATGATCGCCCAGAGGTAGACCAGCGGCCAGATTGCGTGCAGGGTGAAGACGCTCAGCCAGCAGGCGATATGGATGGTGCGCTTGTGCGGATGGTTGTTCGCCTCGGCGATGTGGTGCGGGATGCCGTGCAACCACACCAGACCGTAGACCACCATGGTCAGGCCAAGGCAGAGGATGACGAGGCAGAAGATCTCGAAGCCGGTGGTCATGGTTTGATTTTCTCGGCCGTGACGGCCTTGGACGGGTTGGACAGGTCGTCGGATGTCGGTTCCGGCGGAGCGAAACCGCCACCGAGACTGAGGTGGAGGTTCACCCGATTGGTCAGGCTCTCGACCTGGATGGCGAGGCGGGCGAGACGCGCATTGAGCGCGCGCTCTTGGATCAGGATGAGGCTCAACTGATCGATCGCGCCAGCGTCAAATCGCGCCTGGGTCAAGCGCTCGGCTTCGTCCTGATCTTTTTCAGCAGCGATCAACAGCTCAGAGCGAATGGCCAGCCGGCGGGTTTCCGCCAACGCCTGCTCGACCTGTCGGAATGCCTCGAGCGCCGCCTTGCCGTAAAGCGCGAGCGCCTCCTGTTGCTTGGCAGTCTCGATGACGACCTGCTCCTTAAGGCGGCCGCCATCGAAAATCGGACCCATCAGGTTGGCGCCTATATTCCAGAAGACATCGTTGAGCGACATCGACTGGAAATCTTGTGATAGTGCACCACCCCCTGCGGTGATCGCCAGCCGCGGCAGGCGCGCCGCCTTGGCCGACTCGGTCTGATTGAATGCCGCTGCAACCCGACGGGTCGCGGCGATCAGATCCGGGCGGCGTTCCATCAACTGGCTGGGCAGCCCGGCGGCCGGGGCCGGCGGCATGGTGGGCAGCGTCGCGGCAACCGACATCTCGGCAGAGGGATATCGTCCGAGCAGGATCTGAAGCGAGCGCGCCGCATTATCGCGCCCGCTCTTGGCTTTCTGAACCGCATCTTCAGAGGTTCCAAGCTCTGCCCGGGCCTGGGCCACCTCAAGCGCCGAGCCCTTGCCGACTTTTTCGCGCTGAATGGCGATCTCGAGGTGGCGTTGGCGGAACTCTGCCGAGTGGGTGGCGATGGCCTCCTGCTGCACGGCTTGGGTGGCGAGGAACCAGCCCTTCGCTACTTGCGCGGCCAGCGATTCGCGGGCAAAGGCGGCATCGGCAACGACTGACGCGAACTGGGCCTGGGCCGCGCTCTGCCCCGCAGCCATCCGGCCCCAGACGTCGATTTCCCAGGACATCGACAACCCGGCGCCCATCTGATCGGTGCGCGATCCATTGCCGCCGCCCGAAGCAGAGGCTCCCGCGGCCATGCTCACTTGCGGCTTGAGGTCGGCCCCTGCTTGGCGGGCCCGTGATGCAGCCTGATCCAACTGCGCTGACAGCACTGCGAGGTCGCGATTATTGACGAGCGCCTCGGCGACCAGTTTCTCAAGCTCGGGATCGGCGAAGGTTTTCAGCCAGCCATCAGCCACCGCCCCGGTCTCACCGCCCGCCGCGAACTGCTGGTCTGCCGTCACCGGATGGGGAAGGGCGCCGGCGGTCAAATCGGCGTCACGTGGCGTGGGCTTCGTCCCGCAGCCGCCGATCATCAGCATGAGCGACAGCGACACCGGCATCGAAAAAGTTAACGGCAGCGGACGAAGCATGGAAACGATCCTTGAATGGCGTGCGGAGAACGGCTCATGATTGAGGCAACGGCAAAAGATCCAGTGAACGCCCGATGAAGATTCCTGAGGGAGTTCGCCAAGGACCTGATTTGCTGATTTTTCCGCATGTAGCCTGTAACTTTTCACCGGCTCCAACATCGCGGGTCAGCGATTGCGGACCAGGCATCGAACGTTTCACTGCCGCCATGACTGAACCCGACGGCCGACCGGTCCACACCCTGCACATCTGGCAATTTCAGGTGGTCCGTGACGTGGCGGTGCTGGGGGGAACGATCTTGGCGCTCTGGTTAGGGGCCAAACTCAGCGTGGTGTCGTTGCCCTTATTGGTGGCCTTGGCTCTCGCTTATCTGTGCGAGCCGCTGGTCCGGCGGATCGTCAAGGCGCTCCCTCGGATCGGCCGCACTGGCGCTGTGATCGTGCTGCTTGCCACCGCAGTCGCGGCGCTGTTGGGCCTGGCCGCAGTGATCGCGCCGCCGGTGGTCCGCCAGGCGACCGCGCTGGTGCGCAACGCCGATGACCATGCTCATCGGGCACGCGCATTCCTGCTCGATGAGCAGCGCCCCGCCTGGGTGCGCAATGCCGCCAACGCCCTCTTGGCCCGAGTCGTGTCCGATCGCCCGCCTGCCCCACCCGCCCCGGAAACCGCCACTGCCGTAGCTCCCCAGCTCGACGAAGCACGGATCCGCGCGCTCGTCCGCGAGGAACTCGCACTGCGCCAGCCAGCGACCGAGGAAAAAGATCTGTTCCAGCGCGTTGCCGCCGCCGGCGGCGCCGTGCTCGGCTCGCTGGGGACGGTGATCGGAGCAGTAGCCGGGGCCGGCTTATTCATAGCCATCGCCGGGTTCGCCTTCTTCACCTTCGCGGTGCGCTTCCCCGCGGTGGCGGCCTCGTTGCGGTCACTGGTCCCAGGTTCACGCCGGGGTCGGGCGGATGAGCTGCTGGCGCGCATGGATCGCATCATCAGCGGGTTCGTCCGCGGGCGGCTCATGACCGCCGGCGTGCTTGCGCTGATCTACGCCATCGGGTGGACCATCTGTGGCGTGCCGTACGCGCTGGTCCTCGGGCTGGTCACTGGGGCGTTGAGCCTGATCCCCTATCTCGCGTTCATCGGCTTGCCGATCGCGTGGGGCCTGTTGGCGATCGATGCGCTCGGCGCCGGCACGCCCGGATTCTACACCATGACCGACCCGCAGACCGGGGTGCTGGCACTCGTGTGGTGGAAGGTCCTGCTGTTTCCGGCCCTGGTCAACTCGGTCGCGCAATCGCTTGAGGACTACGTGCTCAATCCGCTGATCCAGGGCAAGGCCACCGACCTCCATCCGCTGGTGATCATGATCGCGATCATCGCCGGCGGATCAGTGGCCGGGCTCTACGGTATGATCCTGGCCGTGCCGGCCGTGGCCTGCGCCCGCGTGCTGGGGGCTGAACTCCTGGTGCCGCGTATCCGCAATTGGGCAGACGAAGCCAGTACGCCGTGAGGTCGCACGTCTAATCCGAAAGCGACGCGCACACATCGCTGCGCCCCTGAAGCATCGCCATGTACGCCGCATTTTTATAGAGGTCGCCCAGCGACGGATAGTTGAAGCAGGCGTTGACGAAGGTCTCGATCGTCGCCGCGCCGAGCATCGCCATCATGCCGACGTGGACCAGTTCGGTGGCTTGCTCACCGACCACGTGGACCCCCAGAAGACGCTTGGTCTCGAGGTGGAACACCAATTTCAGCAGACCATGTTCATCACCGATGATCCGGCCGCGCGGATTCTGGCGATAGCGTGCCCGCCCGATGACGATCGGAGTCCCGGCGGCGATGCAGGCGGCTTCGGTAAGGCCGACGCAGCCTGCCTCGGGAATAGTGTAGATCCCGGTGGGCAGCAGCTGCGACAACGCCTTGTCCATCAGGCCGAAGGCGTGGCAGACCGCGATGCGAGCCTGTTCGATGCTGGTCGCCGCGAGTGCCGGGGCGCCGATCACATCGCCGGCGGCGTAGATGTGCGGGACGGCGGTCTGGCAGTGGGCATCGACCGGCACCAGCCCACGTGTACCCAGGGCGACACCGGCCCGGTCGAGGCCAAGTCCATCGGTGTTGCTGCTGCGTCCCGAGGCCACCAGCACGTCGCTGACCGTGAGCGTCGCGCCCGAGGTCAGACGCAGGATCACCGGTCCGCTCTCGGGCGATTCGCAGGCGACGACTTTTTCCTCAAAATGGAGATTGATGCCGGCTGACACCATCCCGGCGCGGATGCAGGCAGCGATGTCATGATCAAGGAACGGCATCAGTTCAGCGCGGCCATCGATCAGATGCACCTCGACGCCCAGCGCCGCAAAACTGCAGGCATATTCGGCGCCAATGACTCCGGCGCCGACCACCGCCAATTGTTTGGGCAGGACCTCGATCCCGAGGATCTCGTTGGAATCGTGGATGCGCGGGTGGGCGAAATCGAAACCTGGAGGCCGCACCGGTGACGAGCCGGTGGCGATCAGGATGTAGTCACCTCCGATCCGGCTGATGGTGCCATCTGGCGAAATCACTTCGACGGTGTGTGCATCGATGAAAGTGGCGCGGCCAAAGACGGTGACGACGCCGCGTTCGATGAACCGGGCCTCCCATTCACCGCGCACCATTTTTTCGACCGCGGTCAGTTGATGGGTCAACGAGGCGAGGGTCGCGTCGCTGCGGATCGACATTTCGAGGCACGGCAGCGCGCGCGACTTGGCGCCGGCAATGACCAGGGCGTTTTCGCGCAGGGTCTTGCTCGGGATGGTCCCGGTGTTGATGCCGGCCCCGCCGATCGTCTCGGCCATCTCGATGACGGCGACGCGCTTGCCGAACATCGCCGCCGTGATGGCGGCGCTGCTGCCCGCGGGACCGCCGCCGATGACCAGAAGATCGTAAGAAGTCACATCCATGAGGGGCTCACATCGGTCGCAGGGTGGGAAGGTCGATGCGGCAGGGTTGGCGCGCGACGCAACGCGTCAAAAGGAAAATCAAATGGTCGCCGGTTTGTTTTGGTGGCTCCTGGCGGCGCTTCCGATGGTGGGCGCAGGCGTATCGTCATGCCCATGGTCGATTTCTATGGCATGACGCTGGCGCAGGTGCGCACCTGGGCCACCAGCCTGGGACTGCCGGCGTTTCGTGGTGAGCAGTTATTCCAAGGCCTGTGGCGGGTGCCCGCGCCGCTTCGCTTCGCTGACATCAAAGGGTTGCCCAGCGATGTTGCCGCGCGCTTGGATGGCGAGTTCACCCTGCTGCCGGCAGTCGAAGATCAGCACCAGGAAAGCCGCGACGGCACGGTCAAATCGCTGCTCAAGATGCAGGACGGAAAGCTGGTCGAATGCGTCTCGAT
>JANYGY010000013.1 GCA_025362255.1 Planctomycetales bacterium | reverse complement strand
GCGCACTGGTATAGGAGGATGTCCTATCTGGCCTGATGGGCGCAGTCGGAGTTGTTCGTCGACAGCTGTTTCCGCGATAGCATACAGGCGCTTCGCTTCGTCTGGGATGTGCGCGAGATTGGTGACTTCCGCGTTGATGGTGATGGACGCAA
Source organism: Planctomycetales bacterium (assembly GCA_025362255.1). GTDB lineage: Bacteria > Planctomycetota > UBA11346 > UBA11346 > UBA11346 > CAIUVD01. The sequence continues at coordinate 13,819 of JANYGY010000013.1, read as the reverse complement.
AGACATTTCCGTCACCAGACCCTGAAAAATTGACCTTCTTTGAAATGTTAGCTGAGATAGTGATGGCCATGTGGTTATTTCCTGAAATGAAAAAACCCAGTTGGCCTCCATGGGCCAACTGGGCGTGGTGATGATGAAGATGGCTGCCGCAAATGAGCGATCGAGGCGGATAATTTTGCTCGGGCGAAACAACGATGTGCACCAAAGATTCGGCTCAGGCACGCTGCTCATTCACGAAGACGAACTTCCATTTTCATTGAGAGCTGGATCGCGGGATGTGTGTCAGATGAAAATTATTTCAAGATCATGGTCACAAAGAATGTGACTGCCCAGGTAAATGCGCCTATGTCGCAAATGGCTTGTTGGTCATGCGATCGTGAATGACTGCCGCAAACAGACTGATTAAAATATTGTTCATGCCCGCCTCGGGCGCGGCAAATTCTCTTTGGTCATGTGTTTGAGTCCGCGGTTCCAGGCAACCGACCAAGTGGCAGCGAGGTCGGTTGGTGGAGTGCCAGCAAACCCACGGTCGTCGACGTACATCAATGCCATCAGCTCCACAAAGTGCTCTTCGCCGCCGCCACTCTGACTGTAGCGCGAGGGAAACCCGTCCGGGCGGGCTATGTCTGTCAAGCCTCGCTCCAGCCAGCTGATCTTATCATAGTCATCTGGCTGCGGACTGCCAAAGGTCGCAGCAAAACGACGGTCACGCGTGGGCCTATAGAAGTGACATAGAACATGCCCTATTTCATGCATGACGAACCATTTGGTCGAGCCACGTGTCGGGTAGCACCCTAGGCGCAGGTTTACCCGCCCGTCTGCGTATGACGTGACCAGGGAATTGCCCCACGTCGCGCAAATACGATGTGGAAAGTCGGGCAGAAAGATGCGGCAGTCTTCAAGGTAGGCGAGGGCATCGGAAAATTCGTCCCTCGTGAGATCCGTATTGATAAGTTTCATTTATGTAGGTCTCGAATAGCGTTTTATCGAAATGCACAGGATGCCCTTTGTTTATGCGATGAGTGCCAGCACCCACGATGGCACAATCGAAATAAGCACTCATGTCTCAGCCTTTTTTTAGCGTTTTCGAACACCACTTACCGTAATGATCCGTGCATCAGCCTACAGACTGGGCTACCGTGAATTCAGCTCGGACCTGGCTCGTGGTGATAGCGACGGAACCAATGTTGAAAGTGACGCCGCCGGCGGTGATCTGGATGCTTCCGATCAGATCGCCAACACCCATGGAGATGTTGGCATTAGGATCGGTAGCCGTCACTTTGCCATCCTCGATGGTGACCTCCGAGAAGTCGGAAACGGAAGCGAGCAGGTTGGCAAGCGAGTCGGCATCGATGGCCAGGTGGGACATGGGCTCACTTGGAGTAGTGGTGATCAGACAACGGTCATGAAACGTTTGATAGTAAAGGTCACTGTAGCTGCGCTTTTTCCCTCACCAGGGATTGAACAGGAGCGGAGCACTCCACGGTTGGTTAGCCATTCAGCAGCATCGCCAGGGAGGCAATCGAGATGCAAGTCGACGTGTCCAGTGTTGCGGACCGTGAACGCAGCATGCGCGGCAAATTTACTCACCAGCCAGGGCAGTCCGCCGACGACTTGTACTGACTTTACCATCCATCCGCCAAACCCCGACATGTCGACCGAGAAGCGCACGGTCAGTGGATCAATCAACTCGGCAGTGAGCAGCAAGGTGACGTCGAAATTCGGGACAAGGCTTCCTACATCGCAATCTGGCAACGTGAGGCCCAGTGCTCCTTCGAGGTCAAGCCGTAGGCTGCATGGAATACCGAAGAGGGGTTCCGCGAGACGCCTGAGATCAGTGATGCCGAGCTGGACGGCGCATGCCGGCTCGTCGACGGACAGGTTTCGAGTACTCTCTGATTTTTTCGATGCGCGAGTCATGGCTGGTCGTGATTCAGGTGGGCAATACCTGGGCGTGGTACGTTCCGGGTTTAACCATGGCCTACGAGGCCCGGACGGGTCTGACTTTCCGTCACGTCGGCATGCTTCGTAATCCAGTAAACGAATCCGACGCCAGGCTTAACATAGACGTCGGTAAAATAGAAGTTTCGTTGCAGCCTAACACAGCCGGGCACGCCCTGCGGCGAGGTAACATTGATCTCGGCTACTGTGCACTTTCCGCTCGGAAAAGTCATGAGATCCACTGGCGAGTAGGCGCCACCGTCAAATGGATAGAAGCAGACGCTGCCGACCACGGGATCTTTGGGCACGGCCAGGACCAGGGACCCTGTGTCCCCGGTTAGGTCAATCACAGTAATCGTGTTCGATGTCGAGCTACTCACTACTTTCTTCAGCAGATAGGTGTCTCCAGAAACGGCGGCAGCGTAATAATGTGATGTCGTGTAGGTCGACCCGTTGCTCGCGGCGCCAACTACCGTCAGCTTGGTGCACGGCAAAGCCGTAGCACTGAACAGTAAGTCGGTAACGACGGTAGACGATACAGTGTAATTATAGTTTTGCGCCGATGGATCGACGCCAGGGCCTGGAGTCGACTCCAGGTGCTGTACCGTAGTATATGGAGCAGTCGGAATAGCGATCAGGCTGCCGTTTGTATGAGCGGAGGTCGCAGGATCAAAAGTAACGCCCTTGATGTTGACCGCCTTCGCAGGTGAGTCGCCGCCGGAGCCGCTGCCGGAGTCGCCGCCGCCAGAGCCGCAGCCAGCCAAAGCTATACAAATTGCTGCCGTGAAGACGGTGGCAAATAGATGGTAGGAGTGATTATATTTTGAAGTCATGAATAGCCTTGTTGGTTGTATCGTCAGGTATGGGGTTGGGGATAATAGCAGCTACTGCCGACGGGCAGGACGCTGTTCGTTGTTCAGTGGGCGCGATCGCTCGGTTATCGGAACCCGAGGACGCGACGACTCAGGAGGATCATCAACGTCAGCGCCGACCAGACGTTCAATGCGAGCGCACTCCTTTTCGAGTCCCTGCTCAACCAGCAGGCTTAAAGTGAGATACAAGGGCTTTCCTGCGTAATCGCGGGCAAGGCGCTTGGCACGGGCTATCTGTTGCGGTTTGAGTCTTATTGAACACGGAACGCGCTTCGGTTCTGGTGCAGGGGTCGCCATGAGTTCACTCATACCGTCCCCGCCGTCGACTTTCTTTATAAATTACGGTGTATACCGCGTGTACGACCATTACGCCTGTGCTGCCGGCCACGCAGATTCCGTGGCCGGCAAGATCGTAATCACGCACGACGCAGCGACGTTGCACGGCCCGCTGAGGGCACGGGTGGGTGAACGTAGCGCACACTCCAAGATGGGATCGGCTCACCGCGCGGCAGCATCTGCGTCCGGCTGGGTGAAAGCCCCAAGTCGCGAGAAAGAGAACCCGACTCAGCAGCAAAAGACAAGGTGACCGAGGAAAGAGGGATTTCACAAACGGGTACGTCAAACATGGAAGGCTCCAAGGTACATGAAGACACCCACGGCTGATTTAGCCGTGGGTGTCGATTGATCGATGACGCTGTGCGCGACGGAATGCCGCGACTAGCAGGAATACAGCTCCGATTAGGGCGCTATCTCCATACCTATTCTATCGGCGAAATGCGTGCCGATTACATAGCCAACAGGTCGATTCCTTGGTGAAAGCTGAATAGCATCCCTGATTATGCCATTTTTCAGCAGCCGTTCGCTGGCATGAGCATCGACACCTTCGCTGCTCGCAACCGCAATCGCTCGGCTGCCTCCAACTCCCCCAGATTTTCCAACGACTGTGCCATCCCTCGCAGTCGTTCATCGGCCTTCGGCTCGTCGTCGTACACATGCGATTCCATAGCCAGCAAAGAATCCCGCACGAAGAGTGCTCCAGCTTCCGTCATCGCGCTCTCGTGTGCCACCCAGAGAACGGGTAACAGGTGGCCGATAGCCCATGCGCCACGCCATCCAGCGTCGACCGAGATGCGCGAGAGGACTTGATCTCGAACTCCGGCAGCCGTGATGAAGTCACCGCGTTTGAGCAGGACCCGGCAGAGATGTATGCGGATTTCGTCGACCAGAGAATCGATGCCCGAGTCAGCACTCAGCCTGAGTGCGTGCAATAAATGGCGCTCAGCGTCATCGAGATCGCCAGCATTTTCGCTCACCGCGGCGGTCTGCTGGTACAGGCCCCCAAGTCCGAGATAGGCTGGCCCAGTGCGTCGTGCGTGGAGTGCCAGTGCTTCCGCCAGCAACGGTGCCGCTGCCGACGCATCTCCCCTCATGCTGTGGGTCTCTGCCAGGTTGGCCCGCATCATGATAGCGAGATCACCGGTCGGATCGTCGGTGCCGATGGCGAGTGCCCGTTCATAGGCGATCACCGCTTCATCGAGTCGATCTGTTACTTGGTAGATGCATCCGAGCCAGTTAAACGCCGATGCCATATTTTCGTGGTCGTCCCCGAAAACTTGTCGGGTCTGCTCTATATGCGGACCTATAAGCTGAGCCGCACGTTCAAATTCCCCTGCATGCATGACCGCTACTAGTTCGTCACCGATCGAAGTAGTCATAGGAATCTCGTGATGCTAGCAGCGGCAGGTGGTGGCGTGGAATTTGGGCCCGTTGCGGCAACTTCATCGAGTCTCACGGCGCGTCATGGCCGTTGGCGACCGCGGGCAGGTGCGTCACCTCGACCTCAAAGGCGTTAGCGATGGCGGCAGCATGTTTGGCGTTGAAGAGCACAGACGCGAAAGCCGTGGTGTGGGTGACCATCGATCACGCTTTCTCGTCCACAGGCAAGAAAAGCCCTCGTGCTGTCGACCCGATCGTGTAGGTCGCCACCGCGTCGATGGAGCCGCCGATAACAGAACTAACGATTGGCACGAGGCGGTAGAAGGAAGAAAGGACGCTCTTCTTAGCCGTCTGAGCAATAACCCCGCGAACGACTGCTTTTGTCAGTGCTTGTGCCACGACGTCCTTAATGAATTGATCTGCTAACGCACGAGCCACTGAGATACCGATTCCCTTCAAGACGTCCGCCACCGACATCCCAAGGCAGGCGAGCATGGCCATCGTTCGCACTCGGTCATCTAGTGGGTTCCTGCCCGCAATGATCGCGATGGATTGAACCATGCGTAACTGCACCAGCAACGTGCCCATTAGGTTGGCAGGCAGGCTGACCGGAAGCGTGATGAAACCCCCGATGCTGGTAAGGGCACCGATTCCCCCTGCCTTCGCACAACTCCAGTTGATGACATCATTCGCGCGTTCGGTTGGTGAGGTGCCAACAGCTCCAGCAGCGATGGCTCGCGCTCCGTCAAAGCCAGGGAAGCCGTCGAGTGCGGTATCGTAAGCCCAATTAATAGCTTGGAGCAGCGCGCTGACTTCGGGGACCGGCGTGCCGTCGATGGGTGTTTGATCTGTGATGTTGGTAGGCATAGGGCCGCTAGTATAGAGCGGCACCATTGGTGCGCAGCGTGGTTGGCGTATGCGTTGTGTGCGCCGCTGCTGGCCGAGACGTCTAGGCCTTCTGCTCCTGCTTCGCCGTGAGGGATTCGGCGCTGTGGTGTTGCAGCAGGCCGGCTTCATGGTGGAAGGCTTGGAGGCATCGAGGGCGGCGGTGTTGATGAGTCGGCCCATGCTCCTTCACCAGCTGTTGCCGACGTCGGCCGGAACCCTCGACTGAATATCACGGCCAGGCTCGGTGGGTCCTATGCACCAAACTTCGTCGCGACGATCCGGAGCCTAGGGCTTGCTTACCTTGGGCTGTAAGCTTTCTGGCTGTGCTTGGGCAGGATGCTCTGGCGTCAGCGTTACGGACGGGGGCGGATTTAACGGCAACGACGGATTAAAGGCTTTAGGACCCAAGGCTGGGCACCTGGGGGTTGCGCCGGCTTAGGGTTCCGCAGCCCACGCGCAAAGGTTGCGCAACCGGTCTCGATCGAAATTAATATCGTAAATAATTGTAGGACAAATGCTTGTATTCGAAATGGCTCTAAGTGCGCAACCACGCGCAATGAAATGGCGCCGTGAACTCTCAGTGTAAAATTACTGTCGGTCATAATGACCGACATACTTCCTCATTTTGACATAACTAGATTTTCTCTCCTGTACTCTATAGGGTGAAAGTGATTACGCCCCATTGCGCATTTAGCTATTTAAAAAACTATAAATAGCTATACAGAAATAGTTTATGTATTCCAACTTAGGGTGCGCAACCACCTGCAAAGCCGTTGCGAACGATAGCGCCCCCATTGCGCCTAACGGGGGCAGAGTCAGGGGCCGGGCGCAGGGGCCGAGGCGGTTGAAGGATCCAGACGGTATCTGCCCCCAACCCGCTCAAGCCGCCATTGCCACTCTGCCTGAGATGTGGCCGTAGTCCCTGGCCCGGCGAGGGTGCAGAAGTGTTCCAGAACCTTCTGAATCGCTGAGTCGCTGGGTTTCTCATGCTCGGATAGCCGTGCGAGCTGCATTTGACGACCAAGCTCCGTTAGGCCGAACGTGCCGGCTCCAAATGTCGCAATGGCGCGCACAACATCGAATTGCAGCGATACCTGCCAGGCATGCAACACTCCGACAGCCTCACGGATCTGGTACATCTTCTTGAGCAAGGGCCATGCTTGAGCCCAAGGGATGGGCGACTCGTCCTGGTACATTCCGGGGCGAATTACTCCCTGCGGCGGCTCGGCACGGCGACGGGCATCTTCTGCCAAGGTTGCCAGCATCCATTCGTAGTGCGGGCCAACCTGCGTGCTGAGCCTTGGCAACTCACTCTGGGCAAACTTCGCGTGACCAAGTAGGCGATCCAGGTCGCGGGTAATCCCGTCGAGGGCCGTGTCAGTCACTAGCCCCATCCGCTGGCTTGGGTGCGCGAGGGAAGACCACAGGAAATCGTACTCAGCACAGAGGCCGTCATACCATGGAGCAGTGTCAACGATGCGGGCCTGCGGGGCCAGACCCCGAAGTGCTTCTCGCGGTAGATGGACCAGGAAATGGTCTACGGGGTCCTGTAAGAAGAAATGCCGATGCACAGGAATGTCGTTAATTCCGTTCACCGGATCACCAGCCACCACGCGAGCGACCAACCACTCGCTGATCATATCCAGAGTTTGCCACAGGAGCCTCGGCATCGTGAATGTGGAAAAGGCAGCTAGATAGCCCCCGAGTCCGTTGTGCGGCAGCGAACCCCCTGGCGTAGCGCGGAGCGCTGCCAAGTCATCGCTGTCATATATCGGATACGGTAGAGCTGCGTTACGCAGGGCTGCCCGGCAGTACCAGATTGGCGGGTCCTGCCCCCGGGCCAGCCATAGACGATCATGACGAGCACGAATGGAGTCCGCACCTGCGCCAGGTGCCTCGTGGTTTAGACGAGCGGTAAGGATCTTAGCGAAGGTGCCAGCGGTGACGGACTTCCCCTCGCCTACCGTCTGCCACCGGCTGTAGGTCGAAGGGTCGACCCCGATGAGGCGACCCCATTTCAGCAGCGGAATCTCGGCAACCTTGGAGTAGCGACGCTCAGCCTCCAGACGCGCATAAAGAGCTCTTAATAGGGGCAGCGCGGTGGTCATGGCCCAAACTCACCAGGGGGCTGCCCAGAAAAAGCAGACAACTCACCCATTTTCGACCGCCCAGCGAGGTCATTCATCGGTTTTTCAAAAATAGCGTAAATCATAGGGCTTTTGAACGAATAAATGGTTGAAGGCAGGGAATCGGAAGCACTCGGGTCGAGTCAGACGGTGGTTTAGGCGGTTAATTTGCCAACAAATGACCCGAAGTCACCGGGGTAGACGGCACCCCACACCGCAAACCAGCAGGTATCGCGCAGGTGCGACCCGATCCCGGATGGAAATAATCAATGACGATGCGTCCCTCGCGGTATGCGCATCATCGACCGGATCGAACCCCGGTGAACTCAACCGCCGAAAGTCCCATGTCTGATGCTCTCGCACACCAACCGCTTGCCTTCGGCATCCTGACCCTGACAGGTCGCGAGCTTGCCTGCTACAATAAGTGGCAGGCCACCTGTGAGGGTGCCCCCGTGGCCGACAGCCTGGCAACGGATGTCGATCGAGTCGCGGCGACCATCGTAGCGAACGGCTCGCCGCTGCGTCGTGCGGGATGGGCGGGGCTGGTAGAGGCTGCCCAGTCAACGACGGCAGCTCTCACCGACACACCGGAGCTGCTTGCCGCGGCGCGGGAGTTCGACCGGGAAGATTTTGCGCTCGTGGTGGGCTTGGCCAAGGCCGTCCTTGCTGCCTCGTTCGTGACCGGCATGCCGACCTTGGAAACGCTCCCTTCAGCAGACCTCCCATCGTTCTTGACGTTGACGCGCATTGTTGAGCAGCGGATCGACGAACTGGACGGCATGGTCGATGGGAGCCCCGCCAGGCAGCAGTTGGAGAACACGCCGATCAATTGGACGGACATTGTCGCCGGGCGGGCGCGACATGCGATGCAGCTTCAGAATCAGGCCAACATCTCCGCGCCCGTCTTCACCGGACGAAAGGACACGCCGTTCGCTCGTTCCTTCGACGCCATGATCCCGGACGAGGTTAAAGACGTGATCACCAAGTTATTCGTCGACGCGGCACCAGGACTGACACGAGCAGAACAGATGCTCAACGCGGAGCCGTGCGGCGTGACGCACCTGTGCAAGGCGCTGGCGCGCAGCGCCCACCACCTGGACCTCAACCTGGGTCGCAACAATGCTGACGGTGACGAATACTTGATGGCCCCTACGCTCGTCGCACTCGGGGGACTGGGTATGGCCGCACTCGCGGCGGTGGCAGCTGTGCGTGAATCGAATGGCGAGGTCGGCTGGGACAAGGTTGCAACATGGACGCAATCGAAGCTGGCCGAGGAGATCACCAGCGCGCGGGCGATGTCGGGTTATCCAGCCAGCTTGTTCCTGGTCGACTTCGGGACGTTCCAGCGCGCTTGCCTCAACCATGGATTAGACCCGTCATTCACGTCAGCTCTTGCGATCCTACACGTCCTGAAGTACGCGCGCCTGATCAAGGTGATCGACGGCTATCTGGTGCGTGTGGCCTACAACGGAGTGCTGGTCGACATACCCGTTGCCGAGAAGGGTCTCCGTCAGCCGCTGACTGCCGTCGAGAACAGGAATCTTTCCGATACACTCAATCAGGTGCTCGGCTTCCCGCGTGAACGGGGGAAGAACGTGACGCAGCTGCAAAGCTCCATCATGGCCGCCCTTGGCAGTATTGTGGTCGAGACCCTGCCAACGGTGGAAGAGTTGCCGGCGTCGCTCATTGCCGCCGAGCTGGTCACCCTGGTACCAGATACCCGGCGTGCGGGCAGTGCCTGGATTACGCCTGGCCTAACTATACCAAATATCCGCAAGATCGACATCGCCACGGGTGTGGTAACGGTGACCCGACTTCAAGAAGATAAGGTGCTTCAGTATCGCCTGAAGTACGCAGAAGTCGCCACGGGTTATAACGCGGCCACATCAGCAGGTTTCTATGGTCGGGTGCCGGAAATCGTACTGCCGGCATTACCCGGAGACGACTTAATGAACCGCTATTTTCGGAACATCACCCGGATCGTGGAGGGCAAAGACCTAACCATCACTATTGCTCGATTCTTCGATCTCATCGTCGTCGCCAACCTCGTGCGGAAGCACCTGGCAGGTTCGAGGATTGCAGGCGCGATGGAGAAGGAATTTCCAGGTGTGTTCAGCTGTGCAGAGACGGCGGGGGAAACCGAAACGACGGGCCAGGGCAAGACCTCGCTGGTCCGTGAACTTGCTAACCTCGCGGTCCCCGGCATCCGCGAAATCCGCGTTAGCCGTCAAGCGGGAGATGTGAAACAACGCGCCGCCGCGCATGATCTCATGGCCCATGGAATCCTCCTAGTCGATGAATTTCGCATCGCAGAGCGTGCCGAATACGACACTTGGTGTGACCGCGAAGGACTCTGTGCGCTGCTTACGGGAGGTGGGGTGCCGGTTGGTCGCGCAGGTAAAAACGACGCCTCAGCAAGCTTGTATTTCAGCCCCTTTTTCTGCGGGAAGTATTACCAGCTACCGAAGGATTTAATCCTGCGGACTGTCCCAATTCGTCTTGGACATTTTACTGAAGAAACGCGCACAGACGAGGCGGACGCCGAATTGCTGAATAGCGGAGGTCTAGCTCGCCTCATGCGTCTAGGAGCGTTAGTCTTCATTGAGCAGCGGGGCTTGGTCGAACGTCTGCGACAAGCACCGCTTGGCCCTACTGACCTGCGCTTCCGTTTCCCTGGCTACCTGGGGATTTACATTGAACTTTTTGGACGGGTTTCGCTCAACGAATTTCTCGACGGGATCGAGCAGTTGCGAAACGCAGCCCTGAAGGTCCGCGCCGAGGCAAGTCGCAGTGGCAAGCTGGCCGCAAACGGGCAGGGCGACGAACTGGATCCGGCGCTGCTGCTGTCCGTCGTCTCCGAGGATGACCTCTGGGACCTCCACCTTCGGTGGAAGATGGGGCCGGTCGCGCCGACCACGGCGCTGGCAGAAATTATGCGGGCCGGCAGTGGCGATACGTACAGCGATGCATCGCTTTCCCGACTTCTACAGCCGTACCATGCCACGGTCCCCACAGCGAATGCACGCTTCGTGACGGCGCTCGCCAACCCAGTAGAAACAAGCCACGGTTGGACGCTGCGCCTAGTCAACGAGCGTCACCCGACGGCAAAGAAGCAGCGTCCGCGCGTGTACCTTGACCCCCCAGAAGGCGAGGTGCCGTCAGAGAATTCGAGGGCGGGCATGCTCCATCTGGCGCAGTACCCTTTACCGACAGCTCCGCAGATACGACGTGACGACACCTCGAATAGGCCGATCAACGGAGGCCACCCGTGACGCGGTCGTTTCGGGATATTGCGACGCCTGTACGGGCTCAGCAACGGTCGTTGGCTACGCTCACCCGATCGGCGCCCATCGAGGGCACCTCAGCGCTGCAGAAGCTGACTCCGATTTTCATCCACGTCACCATGCGGGGCGATCCGAAAAACGGCATTGGTTTGGACAAGATGACACTCAAAGACTACGTGCAGAAGGCGGAGCTCCTCACGTTAAGCTATGCCATCGCCGACGGCGAAGTAACCGCCATTCCCGGCGCTGACGTACATGCGGCCTGGTCATCGCTCCAGGCTGAGCTGATCCAGCCCAACCGCGTCGTGGTCGCACACCCGGCGGCTTTTACCGTACGGGTGCTAAGGCACCGGTTTGGACTCAACCAGCCGGCCAAGATCTGGTGTACAGAAGAAGGCGCACGTGCGTCGTGGCCTGACCTGCTTGGCGGGTACAGCCTGCCGTCGCTGGTACGTATGTTCGGCTTACCCGTGAGTTCACGTGGCAATCTCTTGGCGAGTCCAACCAAGGAGGCACCGACCGGCACGGATGGGCAAGCATGGGTAAGTGCCATGCGGCTGCTGTACGGACGCCAAGCTCGCCGCCTGGACGATCGCGAGCAGCGCATCGGCCTGATGACCCAGCACGTGCGAGGCCTGCACCTCTGCGTGGATGGACCACGCTATCAACGCCTCGCACAAGAATTGGGCATCGCTATTGCCGGAGCTGCTACGGCAGCAGGCCAAGTCGTCGATGCTCAGGGCATGGCATTCCTGCAACCTGACCAACTCGCGGACATCTTTCGTGGCAGTCACAAAGATGGGTCGCTGATTCGCTCGGTGGCGTACGACCGTCTGAAAGCTGCGTTGGAAGCCGCGTGTGGTTCGGCAATCCCCACCACATCAATGAAGAAACTCGATAGTGGCTTTCAGGCGCAACAACCAGCAGCGACCGAGGTGTTGCGCCAGGCCGGACGGGTAGGCAAAGCTCTCGTTCAGACTCGCAAGGCCCAACAGCTCCAGGGCATCGACGCCGTGGACGTCGAGCTGGCATACTTCGGCGCAGTGACGGGTCGTTTCTCATCGCCGTCGCTCGGCGTCGGCATACCACTCCATGGCATTCCTAAACACGATACCGCCATCGCCAAGCCGGTGCGTCAAGCCTTCAGTGTCCCGGTCGGTTCCTGCCTCGTCCGCGGCGACCTGGCCAACGTAGAGTACCGCGTCACCGGCCTGTTGACCAACTGCGCAACGATTCACAAAGCGCTCGACGAAGCGACTGGGGGAGACCGTCTTCGTGATCCCTACACGCTGGCCTGGTCGGCCATGACGGGACAGATGATCAATAAGAAAGATCCGATCCGGCAGGTGGCTAAAACGGCAGTGCTTGGCCTCACTTTTCTCCAAAGCGCAGGCGGCTACGCGGTTGGCCTGTCGGTTGCTCTCGGCGATCCAAAGAGCGGCATCACGCTGCCAGTCCTACAGATCCTGCTGGAGCAGGCACCGCGCCTTCCGGACCCTTCTCAGGTCAAGCGCATCGTGGAGAGAAAGGGCTGCACCATCCTAGTGGCGACAGCGGCGATCTTGGTGCATGCGTCATTCCACCGCGCACATCCGGAAATCGAGATGACGGCGGCGTGGCTGGTGGATGCGGTAAAGAGCGTGGCAGCCTGTCGAGGTGATCTTGTAGCGGCACGTGATGAGCTTGAGAAAGCTCATCGCCAGCCTCGCGCGCCGGACGCAAAGTATCTGCGACTGTTTCTAGATAGTGACATTGGCGATTTGCCTTCGGTGCGCGTACAATGCGGTCCATGGCCAGCAATGCTGACCTGGCGTGAGCCAGCTATTCGTGTGCTGGCCAATGGTCGCGAAGAACTTTCTATTCTCAAGGCGTACAAGGAACCGCGAGCGTTTACGCGCCAGATTGCCATAGAAAACGTAGTACAGGCGGCAGCGCGCAATGGACTATGCATAGGCTTACTTGCACTTCAGGAGCAGTTCAACTTCACCGATATTCTCCACGTACATGACGAAGTGATGTTAGTCGTTCCACGGCAACGAGACGCCGTCCTCGCCGCACGCGCGGCCCTGTTATCAATATTTGGCCCATCCGGCACACACCCAATGAGCTGGACCATGCTGATGAAGCCAGAGGAGATAACCGTAACGCAATCCCTGTGGGAAGACGCGATAGATGTCGCCGAACCTTGCCGCGACCCGGTATCAGGACACCTGTTCGGAGGCGATCGTTGGGGTCGTCTTGAACGGAATGCAGACGACGCGCTGAAAGATCTCCCATGAATCATGTCACCCCCCCAAGCCAGTGTGCACGCTAAGCGCTGCACCGGATAGGAAACGCACTATGTCCGATACTTCGAGCTCCCCTTTCCCAGGTTACCACAGACAGCGGCTCAAAAGCGATCCGCTGTATATAGCATCGGTTTGGAAGCGTAATTCCTTCGCCTACAGGCGCTTCATGGGTGATCACGCCGACCTACTCCCGTGCCTGCATCCGGGTGCCATCGCGATCGACCAGAGGCCACCAGTGACGGTCCCTGACGGATATGTCCCGACGGCCACCATTTCGCTTCACTATGCGGATTATTTTTACGACATCAGCAAAGTAATCCTTGCCAATCTCATCGGCCGCGAACTTCTGGGCTCTGCCGGGGATCCGAATGATTTCGAGGCGTGTTTTGTCGACCTTGAGAAAGCCGCGCGCGCTCATGCCATCTGGGTTCGAGGCCAGATCCTCGGCTGGACGCAGAGGGCTATTGAGAATCGCATCTTGGAGTCTGGATCAGACGATCCCCACTTTCAACGTATGCTCGGGCGGTTCATGGTCGGCCATCGCTGGATGCGCCGAGACGAGATTAGTGTGGTGGGTTTTTACCATCCCGCTGCCGGCGTCGACCTCGGCGAGATGCCGAGCACGATGGCCGGCTGGTATGAGCTCATTGATTACCGCGCGGGGAAGTAGTCGGGTATCAGATTCTAGCGCCTCAGAGCTTCCG
>JANYGY010000008.1 GCA_025362255.1 Planctomycetales bacterium | reverse complement strand
CCACGACGAGTGGCCGTCACTCCCTCGGGTAAGTCGGCGCGAATTGGGGACACGCCGACCCGAGCGGTCAACGCCCGATAAAATGTGACCAAAGCAGCATGGCCCAACCGCGCCGCCATGAACCAACACTCGCCATGTCCGAATTTATGGCAGGTCAATGCTGGTGTGCCCGCATAGAACTCATCAACGTAATTAGCCACGCTTTCAGCGCCAGTCAGTCTGACAATGGCGGCATAATCAATCGCGGTCCCCAAATTACCCACATCCATGACTGTATTGGACTGGCCAAGGATCCGCGGAGCGCGAGTCACCGGCAAGGCATCGATTTCTTCGACCCACAGACCTGCCACATCCCGCAGAGGACCAGGAGATCCACCGAGGTGAGCAAGACCATGTTCGTTGACGACGCCAGAGAAATAGGACAGCACGAGAGTGCCACCAGCTGCCACCCAGGCGCGTAGCCGAGCAGCACGAGACTCGTCCAAAAGATACAGCATCGGAGCAATGATGAGTCGGTAAGCAGACAGATCATCATCACAGCAGATCACATCAATCGGATGCGATTGCTGCCACAACGCACGATGGTGGGCAACACAGGTGGGTTCATAGTCTTTCCGACGATTGCCAACCAAAGACGCTGCCTCCACCGCCCACAGACTGTCCCAATCAAACACCAGACCGATCGATGAAACCACCGGAGAGCCAAGCACCTTACCAAGGGCTTTGAAATCACGGCCGACTTCGGCGACTTCACCGACTACTCGGGTGTCGGCGGTGTTGGTATGGTCGATGACCGCACCGTGAAATTGTTCGCATCCCCCACGTCCAGCACGCCACTGAAAATAGCTGACCCCATCGGCTCCGTGAGCGATCGCCTGCAATGCGGTCAAACGATGGACCCCGGGTCGCTTCAAGGGACTATCAGTTCCCCAATTCACCTGCGACGGAGTGGTTTCCATCTGAAGTAAGGGTTTTTTATGAGCCATGACCCGGTAAAGATCAACGAAAAATGCATTGTTTGCCGCACACGCAAGGTCATCCCCGATGTGCCAGCCGGGGTATGCATCCCAGCTCACCACATCCAATTCGGCAACCATCCGACGTTGTTCGGGAACCCGACAGGAAGGAACAAAATTGGTGGTGATCGGGATGTTGGGATTCGCAAGCCGCAACGGGGCCATTTCACTTCGTACATAATCGACATACACATCACTTTGAAATCTCTTCCAATCCAAATTCATCCCAGTGATGGTTCCATCCAATTCTACGATATCCTCAAATGTCGTGAAGGAATGACTCCAAAACGAGTTCCACCAGGCTTTATTCAAACCATCGATCGTGAGATATGCCGACTGGAGCCAACGCCTGAAACCAGCAAAACAGAGATTGCAGAAACACTCATTACTAAGTTCGTTCGACACATGCCACAGCACCAAAGCTGGATGGTTGGCATAACGCGTGGCGAGTTGCCGATTGATGATCGAGACCTTGTCACGCCATATAGGAGAGGATGGACAAAGGTTGAGACGGCCGCCAATACCTGATCGTTTGCCATCTCGACCGACACAGCGGACTTCCTCATACCGTCTGGCTAACCAGACCGGGCGCCCGGCACTCGGGGTGGCCATGATCACGCGAATACCACCTGCGTGAAGATTATCCATCAACGTATCAAGCCACTGAAACGAAAATCGACCCTCCTCCGGCTCCAAAGCCGACCACGAAAAAATCCCCAACGAGACGCAGTTCAGCCCTGCCTGCGGGATCAAGGAAAGATCCGCGGCTAAGATTTCCGGATGATCATTCCATTGTTCTGGATTATAATCAGCACCATGGATGAGTGCGGAGATCACCAATGGGGGACGATTGGTTGCAGAGATAGTAGCATTTTTAGGAGAAGGAGACATGAGATTCCATAAAATACCGCCGCGGAAATATCCGCGACGGTCATTAAATTTTTCGAAATAAAAGCTTCCCTATCAATGCAGATCCGCACCTAATGGAGACAGAAGTGATGAGAGAAGAAACAGACGCCCTGGCAACGTGGGCATATAGGTGCTCGGCAGCCAACGTGATGGTCCATGATGTAGCGTGATCGCTACGCTTTGACCCTGCCATTGAGCACCACGCTCCGGATAGCCGCCATCACATCCGCCGATGCACCAGTCGCTAGTCAAGAATAACCCCGGCCCGACTGAATTTGCGAATGCAGGGACTTCAATCATATTACTATTGAAGCTCGTGATCGAATTCTGTTCCATGGTCAGAGGATGCAGCGGAACTGCCAGACGATGGGTTTGCGACCGCCACTCGCGCTCATTGAGACCTTCAGCGAGATGCGGTTCCCAGAAAGCGATATGACATACCCGACCGATCCCATACACCGTGACCAGCTTACCACCTTCAGCACGGATGGCTGAAATCTTATCAAAATACGTTGGCAAATTCTTTTTAGTCGCGAAATTGCGCTGTCCAACTGGTACGGTCAGTTTGCCGAGAGGTCCAAAAAAAGCTTTGTTCATCGCAAATTCAAAGCTTGAAGACGATGACGAAGGGATCGTCGCCGCCCGATGGTCGGACCACTCGTCCATGTTAAAGGTACTGACATGGGCGCAGCTGGTGCGTGTGCGCTTTAATTCGGCCACCGCAAAGGCATACATGCCCATAGGGCCCACCGGTAGAATCATTGCCAAAGGCTGATTCGCGAGGAAAGCGTCTCTAATCACACGTGCGATTTCAAGACCCATCCGACGATCAAGTTCAGCTACATCCTTCATCGGCTGCGGATTGAAATCGTCATGCCAGAATGGCTGCCTAGACAAAGCCTCTGCACGGGGAACCTGGGTGCAGCGTTGGATTTTTTTAAGATTCCAACCCGAGGGCAGAAAATCCTTGAAGGGAGAGTGCTTGAGGGTCGAGATGAGATCAATGGCCATGGCAGGGTCCGGGTGGGAAACGGTTGGATCGTAGCAAGAAAAAAGGGAGCTGAATCAATAATGGCAGGGAAAAGTATCGCAAGCAGACTAGATGTGAATGTACCGACTAGGCAAGCAGACGAACCAGTAAATCATCAGTTGGATATGCATGACCGCGATGCTGATTAAATCCTTCGCCAGCCTGACATCCACACTGTTGACCGCGCTGTGAGGCCCAGCTTACCATTTCAATGGTCGGATCCGATATTCCGTGATGATGCCTCAACCATTCCATCTGCGAATCATGAAGCAAAAGTGCTTGGCGTTTCAGATCAATAGTCGAACTAATGTCAATAATCGTCTTGGCAGACACCGGTAATCCATCATTGTCATGCAGCCCGATCGGATCGGTATGATAAAGATGCGGGACCACAGTGGTCACTCCGAGATTTCCCAGGGGATAATTCGGCATTCCAGCAGTAAAGGTTGCCGACCGAGTGATCTGGGACATTTGTTCGTGATCAACCATATAATCACTGCGCGCATGGGTGATTACTATCGAAGGACGAACCTTACGAAGCAGAAAGGTAAGAGCCGAGATTGATGCCTCATTCAAAAATACCCGCCCGTCCAAGAGTCCAAGACAGTGGTGTTCTCCACCAAGAAGTTTCGCTGCCTTCTGAGCCTCTCCGAGACGACGAGCCGATATCGTGGTACCATCTTGATGAGATGAACCGCAATCGCCCGCAGTCGCCGTAACGATATGGATTTCCCAGCCAATCTGAGCCAAACGTGCAAGAGTACCACCACACAACAGCTCAGCATCGTCAGGGTGAGCCATGGCAGCTAAAACGGTGGGCATCTATAAATTCCTTAAGAAAACTGGATGAATATAAAGCTGAACCAAGGAATCACTGTTTGATCAGCATTATTAGATAAACAATAAATTGTGCTAGAGCAAAAACATGAGCATGATCCCAAAACCTGTAGCAAAATTTCTATGTAAATTATAATCTAAAGCTGGACTTGGCAACCCTCATCTCGAGTCACAGTCACAATGAGTATATCAAACTATCAAGATGAATCCGGCGA
>JANYGY010000273.1 GCA_025362255.1 Planctomycetales bacterium | reverse complement strand
AATTCACCCCTGACCTGCTACCGAGCGACATCACCGGCACCCTGGTGCTCTCCGAATCAGCGAATGGCCGCCAACTCGCTTTCCGTCCGGGGCCGCTGTTTGCGCAAGTGGTCCTCGCCGACGAGATCAACCGCGCGAGCCCGAAAACCCAGTCCGCGCTGTTGCAGGCCATGCAAGAACGCCAGGTCACGGTGTTCGATACCACGCACGATCTGCCACGGCCGTTCTTCGTCCTCGCGACCCAGAATCCAATCGAGCTGGATGGCACGTATCCCTTGCCCGAAGCCCAACTCGATCGCTTCGCCCTCAAGGCCGCGGTGCGTGGCGTGTCGACCGCAACCTTGACCCAGGTGCTGCGCGAGCGCCCCGATGGCCGGGCGCCAACGGTGACCGCGGTCGCGGATACGGCGCGCCTGACCGCGCTGCTCGACGCGGTGCGCGCGATCGCCCTGCCCGAAGCGGTCGCCGGCTACATCGCCCGCCTGGTCAATGCCACCCGCCCTGAATTGCCCGGCGCGACCGATGCGGTGGCGCTGCACGTGCGCTGGGGCGCCAGTCCGCGTGCGGCGCTGGCGCTGGCCGGCTGCGCGCGCGCCTGGGCGTTGCTCGCCGGCCGGCCGGCAGTCGGTTTCGCTGATGTCAAAAGCTTGGCGGTGTCCGTGATCGCGCATCGCTTGGTGCTGTCCCACGAAGCCGGCTTGGCGGGCACCACTGCCGCAGCGGTGGTCGAAAGCCTGGTCAACGCGTTGCCGGAACTCGGCTGATGGTCGCTCGCCCCCTGCTTTTATTGCTCTGTGCGGTCTGCGCCTGGAGCCAAGTCGACGTCACCGCCACCTGCCCGTGGCAAGATCGCGACGGCTACACGCCGATCGTGCTGACCGCGCGCTCGGATGTGGCGACCGTCGTCGACTTCGAGGCGACGATCGGCGAAGGCCGGGCCGAGCTGCGTTTGGCGCTGCCCGCCGGAGAACCCGTACGGCGCACGCTGCTGGTGCCGACGAGCGGAAAACAGTGGTCGGCCTCGGTGACGTTGAACTGGCGGACACCCGGCCAGAACCCCGGACAAGAATTCCTGTCGCCGCGTGGATACCGCGATCTCGATCTCGTGATCATCGACCCGCAGGAGACCTACGGGGTCAAGGAGCTGCGCGATGAGCTAATAAAAATCGTCGGTAAGCCGCCGAATGCGGACAATTATGGCGGCACGGTGGTCTACGCCGACAACCGCTGCGCGCGTTGGGCGGCCGATGAGCTGCCTGATCGCTGGCAAGGCTATCCATCGTGGATCACGCTGGTGCTGACCCCCACGGGCGAACGCCGCCTGAACGATGCCCAGCGCGCGGCGATCAGCGCCTGGACCTCGGCCGGCGGCGCGTTGCTGGTCACCGAAGAATCCCAGCTTTCCGGCTGGCGCACGCTGGGCGCCCAGGCCCAGGTCCTGACGGTCGCCGACGCCGCCGTGCGGGTCCAGGCGGTGTGGAAAATGGTCGATCAGCAAGCGTCGGCGACGCCGGTGCCCGGCACCAGTTCCGTCCCGGTCTATGGCTTTGTGAGCATCGCGTTGCTGTTCGCGGTCTTCGTCGGACCGGTCAATATATGGTGGTGCAGTCGGCGTGGCCGCCGGCATTTGCTGCTGTTTACCACCCCGGCCCTGAGCCTCGTCGCCAGCCTGGTGCTGCTGACATACGGCCTCCTTGCCGATGGCCTGTCGGTCAGGCGCACGGTGGTGCAGGTGCTCGCCTTGGATCAGGTCACCGGCCGGGTCAGTGGCTGGACCGGGATGACTTTGTTTGCCGGCTTGCCGCCCTCGACCATCACCCTCGACGATGACGCCCTGCTGGTGCCGTTGGATCCGGGTGATCGCCGCCACAACGATGCTCCGGCGGTCGCCTTGGTGTGGGGCGAGGGCGAACAATTGGCGCGCGGCAGCTGGATCCCCGCACGCGTCAACCGTCAGCTCGGCTCGGGCGTGGCACGCGGTGAAAAGCGCCGACTGGTGTTCACTCCCGACGCCGGAGGCTGGTCGGTCGCCAACGGTTTCGAGCAGTCATTGACGAATCTGCGGTGGACGGATTCAGGCGGCACTGCGTGGCATCTCGGCCATCCGCTGGCCCCCGGCGAAGCCGCCGCGCTGGTCACCGGCACGGTGACCGTCGACCTGCCACCGCTCCATCGCCTGCCCGTGGCCGCGACTCTCGCGCTGCGTGCGGCGAGCCCGGCGGCGTCTCCGCAAGGCACGTACAACGCGATCTTCGCCGGCCCACTGCTGCCGATTCCGGGGCCGGCCGCGACTGATGTCGTCCCGGTGCAGACCTGGGTCTCAGGGCGCGTCCTCAGCGACGCTCGGGTCCCTGCCGCATCGACTGGATTTTAGGAAATCGCCATGGCTTTCGTTGAAGTTCGTCGGCTGTCACGGACCTTTGGGGTCGCCCCCAACGTCGTGCACGCCGTGCGTGATGTCAGTTTCAGTTTTGAACGCGGCGAGATTTTCGGCTTCATCGGGCCGAACGGCGCCGGCAAGTCGACCGCGATGCGGATTCTGGCGACCCTCGATCTGCCATCGTCCGGGGATTGCACGGTTGATGGCCTGTCGACCGTCGATGATGCCGATCGCGTGCGCCGGATGATCGGCTTCATGCCCGACAGCTACGGCGCCTACCCCAACATGAATGTGTGGGAGTACCTCGATTTCTTTGCCCGCGCCTATGACCTGCCGGGTGACCGGCGGCGGCGTGCGGTCGCCGATGTGATCGAGTTCTGCCAGCTCGGGGGCATCCGTGACAAGCTGGTCTCGTCGTTGTCGAAGGGCATGAAACAGCGGCTGTGCCTTGGCCGCTGCCTGATTCATGATCCGCAATTATTGATCCTCGACGAACCCAGCGCCGGGCTGGATCCGCGCGCGCGCATCGAGTTCCGCGATCTGCTGCGGGTGCTTGCCGGCCAGGGAAAGGCGATCTTCATCTCGTCGCACATCCTCGCCGAGCTCGAAGAATTGTGCACCAGCGTCGCGATCATCGAACAAGGCGGATTGATTGCGTCGGGTCGGGTGGCAGAGCTGAAAGCCCGGATGAATGCCGGCCTTTCAGCGACTCCGGCAGCGATGTTGGCGGCCGCTTCGGCAAGCGGATCTCCTGACTTGCCGGCGACTACTGCAGCTCTTTTGACGAGCACGATCGAGATCCGCTTGGCGGCTGAGGTCAGCTCGCTGGCCTCGACCCTTGCCGAAGAACCCGGTCTGGCACAGGTGCAGATCGATCACCTGCTGATCACTGCGCAGATCACCGGCAGTGCCGCCGACCAGGCCGAGGTACTTGCGCGATTGATCGCCAAAGGCTTGCCGATCTGCCACTTCGCGACCCGCGCGCGCAATCTTGAAGATCTGTTCCTGCACGTCACCGAAGGTCGGGTGCAGTAGCGCGCTGGACTCTTGCTGGACTGAAGCTGCTCAATTCGCATGCAGCCGAGCGTTCCCGTGGTTGTCTGACCGGCAGAAATCGTCAGCGCGCCGCAAGCGATGTGGGCTACGCTGCGGTGTCACCACGTGCAGCGTGCACACTTCAGGAGTCGCTCCATGGCGCATCGTCTTCTTCCCGCGGTCATGATCCTGATTGGCGGCGTGGCGTGCGCCGAAGATGCGACCACGGGCCCATTGGTGGGCAACCACCATGCCGAGTCGGCGACTTCTAACACTGGAGGCACTGGAGGCACTGGAGGCCTCGGCGATTTTGGCACCGCTCACAGTTGGGTCATGCCGGCGCTGAGCGTCGAGGGCACGATCAGCGATGTCCGCGAGGCCCAGCGCATCGGCAGTTACGGCCAGCCGCGATGGGCGGCGCGGCGCCTATTCACCGAGACCCGGGCGTATGTCATTCCCGATGGTCAGATCCAGTTCGAGTATTGGCTGAGCATCAAGGACCACGCCCGCAATGATCCCGAAGGAAAGGCGAAGATCTCGCAATTGTACGAAGTCGAAATGGGCCTGCCGTATCGTTTCCAACTCGACCTGTATCAGAAATACGTGAAGGAAGGCTCGGATGGCGAGCAGAAGCTGGACTCGACCAAGTTCGAGGTCCGCTGGGCGTTGGCCGATTGGGATGTCATCCCGCTGAATCCGACGACCTACTTGGAATGGACGCAATCCAACGGCGATTACGACTTCATCGAGGGCAAACTTTTATTCTGCGATGAGATCAACGACCAGGTGCGCTGGGCAGCCAACGCCGTGTGGGAGGAGAAAACCGGCGGTGATCGCGAACGCTCGCAGGAACTCACCGGGGGCATCAGCTATGGAGTGATCGACTCGAAGCTCGCGGTTGGCGCCGAAGCCAAATTCGGTTTCGTCAACACCATCGACAAAGGCGGCACCGATGAGCGTACTGCCTATCAAAATGAATTTCTGATGGGGCCGTCGATTCAACTCCGCCCTGCTCCGCAGATGCACATCGACCTCGCGTGGCTGGCCGGCACGACCCAGGATTCACCGCGCAGCAAGATGACCCTGATCGCCGGTTGGGAATTCTGAGCTGACGCATTCCTCGAAGCGGGCAAAGAAGCGCCCGGGGATTTCAGCAAAAAGACGGCTGAAATTCCTGGCCAGTGGCGCCCCGCATCCGTCGGACGAGACTCGCGCCGATGCCGCGTTCATCCGCTCTCCCCTGGTTGCCGCATGCCGTGCTGATCGCCTTGGCCGTGGGCTCGGCGATCTGGTTGCTCGTGCTCCTGGCCCCAGTGACCAAAGCCCTGGCGGTTGGCGCTTCCTTGGCGCTGCTGACCTACGGGCCGTTGTACCGTCGCCTCGAAAGAAATCTGCGCTGGTGGCCCTGGCAGTCATCGCAACCGCACGTCGCGGCCAGCGCTGCGATCGCGGTCTTGGTCGCGATCGCTAGCGGAGCCGCGATCGCCTTGCTGTGGGCGGCGCTTGGCGGCCTGCGGATTACCGTGGCCGCCGTGTGGGGCATCGCGATCCATGATCAGGCGGGCAGCCAGCAAGTGATCGAAGCCCTCACTACGCGTGCCGGAGAGATGCTTCAGCTGTACCCGCAACTGCCGCTGTCGACTGCCGACGTGCAGCGTTGGCTGGCCGAACTATTGCAGCAGACCGCGGTCGGGCCGGCATTTTTGCGCACCGTCGTCGCCGGTGGTGGTGGCGCGGTGATCGAAATGATCCTCACCGCCGTGGTGACCTGGTGGCTGTACGTTCAGGGCCCGGCGCTTGGTCGCCGCCTGCTCGATCTGCTGCCGGCTGCCGAACGGGGTCCGATCGCGACGCGCTTGCGCGAACGCGCCGGGGCGCTGGTCCTGGGCACGGCCGGGCACGCCCTTGGCGTCGGCACGTGGCTCGGGCTGGTCGCTTGGCTGATCGGCGGATTCCAACCCGTGCTGGTCGCGGCCGTCGGGATCATCGTGTGC
The DNA here is from genome assembly GCA_025362255.1 of Planctomycetales bacterium. Taxonomy (GTDB): domain Bacteria; phylum Planctomycetota; class UBA11346; order UBA11346; family UBA11346; genus CAIUVD01. Next base: position 2,773 of record JANYGY010000273.1, on the reverse strand, counting down.
GTGATGCCCTTGCTGGGGCCGGTGTTCGTGTGGCTGCCGTTGGCCTCGCTGCTCGCCAGCCAAGGCCACTGGGCGCAAGCGGTCGGACTTGCGATCTCGGCTCAGATCGGCGCGCTGCTGGTCGGCTGGCTGCTCGATCACCGGGCCGCGCAGGCTCCGTTGCGCGGCATCGGGCCGGTGCTGCTGCTGACCCTGGTTGGTGGTCTGTGGGGCTTCGGCGCGCGGGGATTGATCCTCGCGCCAGCTGCTTTGGTCCTCGCGCTGTCGGCATGGGACGCCTTGATGTCGCTGTATGCCGAGCCACCAAGCGAGGTCGCCGATCCCGCCCGTGAACCGCTGGTTTCGGCAGGTTCCGAGGATGAGGTGGTCGGTGCCCGCAACTGATTCGCGAGGTGCGCCGCGCCACATCCGGTGGTTGATGATATGCCTCATCGCGACGCTCGCCCTGCCGTTGGGCCCACTGTTGTGGGAACTTCACGTCCGCGCCGCGGCAGACGATCTGCAAGCCACCGAAGACCGGCTCAGCGCGTTGCGCGACCGGCTTGGTGAGCCTAGAGCACACGTTCCTGGCGTCCTCGCGTTGGCCGAGGACCTGGTGCTGCGCCGGGCGTTCGGAGAAGTCCTCGCCGACCTCCGCCAGCAACGAGGCTGGTGTGACGACGCGGATCTCAGCGAAATCGATTCTGACATCTCACGCTGGTTTGCCGGCCAGGAGGCTCCCGAACCGTTTACCCGGCTAGATGGCCTGATCGATGCCGCACTGCGTCGCATCCGCGCCAGCTCGGCGCAGGCCCGCGTGCTGGTCGCCTGCGGCTGCGTGGCCGGCATGGTCACCGCCCTGCTTGGCCTCCTGAACCTTTGGCGGCTGAATTCGCTGCTGGCGCAGGTGACGCAGATGCCCGCAACGCATCCTGACGCCCGCACTTTCACGGAGCCGGCGATCACGCGGCAGCCGCCACCGGTGAATTCGACGAAGAAGCGCACACCCCTGCCCGCGCCGGTGACTCCGCCGGTGTTTCGCCCGCTGACGATTGCCGGTCTGCATGCGTCATCTGCAGGGCCTGCATCAGGCCTGCATGCGATTCCGGAATTGCCGATGACCCGCCTGTACGGCCGGGTGCTGGTGGTCGAGGACAACCCGATCAATCAACGGGTGACGTACAGTCAGCTGGTTGAGCTGGGTCTCGATGTCGAGGTGGTGCCCACTGCCGAAATCGGGTTAGCGCGGCTCATCCACGACACGTTTGATGCCATGCTCATGGATCTGCAGTTGCCAGGCATCGATGGCTTGGCGGCGACCCGCCAATGGCGCGCTCAGGAAATCGCTGAGGGCCGCAAGCGCCTGCCGATCATCGCGATCACCGCCAACGCCATGGGCTCGGATCGCGAAGCCTGCTTCGCTGCCGGCATGGATGGCTACCAGGCAAAGCCCGCGCGCCTTGAGGATCTGCACCGGGCCCTGGTCCGCTGGGTGCCCAGTGATGAAAGACAGCACGCGCCCGTCCACGAGCCCGAAAGCCTCTCGATGACAACCGTCCCAATCACTCCTCCCCGTGTGGACCATCGTGAGTCGGCACCCGCACTCGCGCTCTTGGCCGAGACCGCTCAGGTCGCAGCCCTGACCGATCCGAACCTGTGGCAACGCCTGCGCCTTGAGACGGAAAAGACCGATCCGAAACTCCTCGAAGAACTGCTCATCGAATTGGGTGAGAAGGCCGGCGATTTTCAACAGATCTTGGCCGAAGCCCTGGCGAACAGCGACTTCGAACGCCTGCGCGCGACCGCCCACAAACTGAAGGGCTCCGCCGGCATGCTCGGCCTGCCGCGGTTATCCGCATGCGCCAAGACCATCGAATTCGCCGCCAAGGAAGGCAACGACACGGCCGCGAAAATCAGCCTGGCAGCACTCCACCTGGCATTCAACGCAACGCTTTCAGAGCCGGCGGTGATCGCTTTAATCAAGGCTTGAGGAAACAGAGTCCATGAAAAATAAATTTCTTATAACGTTCCTTGTCTTTTTGGCAGCTACGGCGCTCTTGGGAATACTTTCCATCGCATCAAATTCCCTTGGAGATACCGGAGCGAAAATATTGGCCACTTGCGCCATCATTTCATTCTCAAGTGTGCTCGCCATGATCTGTTCGATATTTCTTGAAAAAAAAGAATACCAAGTCGCTGGGATTGGCGGAATTTGCATCTCACTGTTTAGCGGATTTTTTGCGATTTCCTGTGTCATCCTCGAACCGCGCCAAGATGGCTTTCTCCGACTGGGATTCGCTTTCGCCTTGGCCGCCGTGGCCTACGTCCATTGCCTGGGACTGTACATTCCAAAACTCAGAGATGGATATTCGTGGGTCCAATTGCTGGCGGTCATCATCAATGTGCTATTCTATGGGCAGATACTTTTAGCGCTGATTTTGGGCAGTGAAAAAATTATTTCGCTGAGCTTGGTCGGATCAAATGCGGTATTGGTCGCCTTCGGAACCTTGGCAGTTCCGATTGTTTCCAAGATTACCGGAGACAATGACCAAGTAACCGAAAAGAGATCGCTGAAGTTATCCCTGGTGTCCGGAGACCAGTACCGCGACGAGTCGGGCAGAAAATACCAAGTCATTGAATTGTAATAAACTTTGGGGGCATCAGGGTTTCGTGTGGGTCGGGTAGCTCGCACCACGGGGCGTGAGCGTCATTATCCGTCATGCGCGATCGTGAATTGTACCAGCAGATCCTTGGTTTGTCCCACCCGTGGAAGGTCGTGGACATTCGTCTGAGT
>JANYGY010000058.1 GCA_025362255.1 Planctomycetales bacterium | reverse complement strand
ATCAATGTCTTCTTGGTCTCCACATCGCGGAATCGGATGCGGCGCAAGCGTTCCGGGTAAGCCGTAGCCGTCTTCACGCCGTTGGCCGCGACGATCCAGTCCGATCGCACACATGGTCTTGTCGACAGGCTGGGATTGGATGCGGCGCAACATCAACGTCGTCTTGGGGCGCGTAACGAAGAACGATCCCGCCAAATGGAGCCGATGAAATCGTTCCAGGTCCTGATAGCCACGGTCCATGATGTAGTAGGCACCGGGTTCTGGCGTGAGCACGTCCAGCGCATTCACATCGTGGACTTTCCCGTTGGTTATGTGGATGAATGTTGGGATGGAGCCACGCAAATCGACCAAGGTATGCAGCTTCACGGCCGCCTTGGTCCGGCGGAACTTGGCCCACGGGAACAGTTCCAGGCAGAGGTCGATGGTCGTCGAGTCCAGCGCGTAGATCGTCTGTGTAAGTTCGGCGACGGCCGTGTCCTTGGCGTACAACTCCCTCGCCTCGGCAATCAGCAACTGAGCGAAGTCGGCAAAGACGCGCCAGTCCCGATGCTCGTTCGCATAGGCCAAAGTTGTCCGAGAGACGGAGCCACGAATGCCCAAGTGGTAGAGCTTGGCAGGGACGGCGCGGAGACAGGACTCGATATCGCGCAGACTTTCCCGACAGGTCACCTGGGCAAAGGCCATGCACAGGAATTGGTCCAGATGGGAGAAGGTCCGGGAGGCACGCCGATTGGGATATCGGCTCGCGCTGCGATGGAGATCTCGCAGGGGCAGCAGGTCCATGACCTGAGCAAACACCAACCTGCCTGTATGCACAGAACCCCCAGTCAAGGGGCTGAATCACCCCCGGAAGAGCATTCTCCACTGAAATCGTTTCACCGTCAGCCGTGTATTTCACGCGGTGAATTACATGTTTTTATTCGAATACCGCCTTCCTTAATTGGACAGCAGTGAGGTTGCATGATTGCTGGACGTTCAAAACATATCCTCGTCATCGAAGAACGATGCCCGCGGGTTCGGCTTTAGCTTGTAGGTGTGGTGGGGCAGCCGCTGTCCGTTTGGGCCGGCGATGCCATGACGGGTGAGCAGGGCGTCCAGGTGTGCGGGTTCGCGTGAGGCGTGCCGCGGCCTGGCGCAGCGACGGAGCAGGTCGTCATCCATGGGCGGCATGCCGCGCTGATCGGCGAGGTCGGCTACAAGACCCTCAAGGCTGCATATGGGGGTCGCATCGACGTCGATGCTGAGGGCCTGCGGGCAGAAATCGCTTTCGTCAAACCCCTGCTCGAGCGCCTTGATCCGTCCGTGGCGGCGCAGGGCTGGGGCGAGTTCCTCGCGGATGAGGCGTTCCACCGCCGCCACGCTCGGGGCGTTGATGTTCCAGATGTCGAGAACCAGCGGACCGTTGTCGTCGCTGGGATAAGTCAGGGAGATCATGACGAGCATGTGCTGGATTCCGTTCAGGCCGCTGCGCGGGTGGCGGCGTGGCGCGTGCGCTCGCCGCGCTGACCTTGTCCTTCTTGATCCGGCGCACCTGACGGTCAGGAGATGTCACGGCCTTGGCCATCTGATGTGACGTGACTGAAGGCGGTGGTAAACTACGATGTGGTTGCTAAATGTGCCTTGTCTTTTATCGTCCGTCATGCTTAGAGTCCGGTTTGCTGACCTACATGCCTGGGCTGACAAGCCTAACCGCAAGCCGCTGGTGCTGCGTGGCGCCCGCCAAGTTGGCAAGTCGTGGCTGGTCCGCACGTGGGGTAGTCAGCACTTCGGCCGCGTCGTCGAGGTCAACCTGGAGCGGCGGCCCGAGATCAAAGCCTGCTTCGCCGACAACGACCCCAAGGCCGTACTGCAACGATTGGAGGTGCAGCTTGGTCAGCGCATCCCCGCCGACGGCTCGGTCCTGCTCTTTCTCGACGAGATCCAGGCCGTGCCCGAGGTCCTGGCGAAGCTGCGCTGGTTCGCGGAAGAGATGCCGCAGCTCCCCGTGATTGCCGCTGGCTCCCTGCTCGACTTCACGCTGGCTGATCACCGCTTCTCGATGCCGGTCGGTCGCATCTCGTACCTGCACCTGGAGCCGATGGGCTTCATCGAGTTCTGTCACGCCTGCGGCGAGGAGCCACTGGGCCGCTGGCTGGACGAGAGCCTTACGGTGGCAGCGATCCGCAACGGTGTGCCAACAGAACTGCACGACAAAGCCAGCGCGCTTTTCCGCTCTTGGGTGCTGGTCGGCGGGATGCCGGCAGCCGTCGAGGCCTTCGCCCATAACCGGTCCTACCTGCCGGTTGCTGATGTGCATCGCGAACTGCTCGCCACGGTGCGGGACGATTTCGCCAAGTATGCCGACCGCGTCCACCACCTTCGACTGGCGGCAGTGCTCGACAGCGTACCCAACCAGCTCGGGCAGAAGTTCACCTACGCCAAGGTCGATCGCGACGAACGCTCGGCCGCGCTCAAGCAGGCTCTCGACCTGCTGACGCTCGCCCGCGTCTGCCACCGCGTGATCTCGACGCCGGGCAAGGGGCTGCCGCTGGGTGCCGGGGCCGACGCGAAGACGGTGAAGGTGATCCATCTCGATGTGGGTCTCGCCAGCTCGACGTTGCGCCTGGATCTCACCACCCTGGAGCGGGCCGACGATCTCACCCTGGTGAATGAGGGCGCCATCGCCGAGCAGGCCGTCGGCCAACTCATGCGGCTGATCGGCCACGGCAACGAGGAGCCGGCGCTGTGGTACTGGTCACGCGAAGCCCGGTCATCGTCTGCCGAGGTGGACTACCTTGCGGCACCGACCAATCACGTCCTGCCAATCGAAGTGAAGGCCGGCGCCGGTGGTGCGATGCGCAGCCTGCATGTATTTATGGCCGAACGGAAGCTGGCGTGGGCCGCGCGTTTCAATAGCGCCGCCCCGATGATCCAGGTCATCAACACCAAGGCGGCGACGGGCAAGGCGGTGCGCTACAGCCTGCTCTCGCTGCCGGCCTACGCGGTGGAATGCCTGCCGCGCTTGGCGAAGGCGTTGGACGCAGAGAGCCGAGGAGTTTGAAGCCATGACCGACGACAAGCAAATCCGCGAGAAGCTGACCAAGATCAAAGCGCTGTTCGCTGGCGCGACGACACCCGGCGAACGGCAGGCTGCCCAGGCGGCCATCGACCGGCTGCAGCAACGCATTGACGGCGTGCCGCAAGCTGGTCCTGTTCCAGATCAGCCGATGGAGTTTCGCTTTTCGCTCACCAATCCCTGGTCACTGCGCCTGTTCCTTGCTCTCGCCCGCTCGAAGGGCTACCGGCCATACCGCCACCCGCGCATGCGTCGGACCTCGGTCTGCCTGATGATCGGCAAGCAGGCGGTGAACACCGACCTGTGGCCCGAGTACCTGGAGATGAACAAGGTGCTCACCGAGTACCTCGGCGAACTCGCCGATCACATCATCGCTGACTGCATCAACCCCGACCGCTCCGACGCGGAAGTGGTCGCTGGTCTGCCAGGGCTTGCGGCTGGCGGAGAGATGGAAGGGTAGCGTCATGGCGGGCAAACCTCCGACCCTGGAACGCACGCTGAGCGACATGCAGCGCTGGCCGTCGTCGTGGGAGATCGACGACGACCGCGCAGCCGGCGAGACCCTCGTCGCCGCGCTCACGCCGTTCGTCCATCACCTCTACGAGACTGGCGTCGCCAGCACCACGTTGCGGCGTCACATCAACAATCTCTGGGAACTGGGAGG
>JANYGY010000054.1 GCA_025362255.1 Planctomycetales bacterium | reverse complement strand
TGCCGCCACCGCCGCATCGGCTGCCGAAATCTCGGCGATCGAATTCATCTCACCGCATGACGGGCAGCGCCCCGCCCATTTGAGGAAGGTGTCACCGCAATCACGGCAGGCGAAGGCGGAGGGGCGTTTGGCCATGGAGGGCCGATGATGATCGCGCGACGCGCCACGCCAACGGCACGGCTCTGAGTCGGCGCTCCCAGGAAACAGCCAGCCTAATTTGACTGAAAGACGCAGTTGGTTCCCAGATTGAAGCGAGCCAGCTTTGGCTGTTTGCCTCCGTTCAGCGCGCGCCAATGACGATAGCATAGCGTCCGTCATGTCTGTGATTCTCACTTCTGTGCGTGGTGCCGATGGTTGGTGGTTGCCCAGCGCGGGTGCGGCGGCGGCGTGGATTCGTGCGCGCCTGCGCCCGGGGCAGCGGTTGGCGGTGCGTGGATTGCCTTCGCCGGATTTAGCGGCTTTGATTCAGGGCGCGTGGGCTGCTGGCGTGTGCCTGGTGCCGATCTCGCATCGGCTGCCGGCTGAGGCTGCGGCGCAGCTGGCTCGACGCGCCAAGGCCGACCTGGTGTTGTTCGATGGCGTGCCTTCGTTCCCGGCAGATGCCGATCCACGCACCGCCGATCCCGGAACTGACAGCCATGATCCGCAGACCCTGGGCCTGCTACTGTTCACCTCGGGTACGACGGGCGAGCCCAAGGCCGTGCGCCTGTCGCGGCGGGCGCTGCGCGCGAGTGCCGCCGCCGCCTGCCTGCGCCTGGAGCTGACGCGCGACGACCACTGGTGCGCGTGCCTGCCGCTCGATCACATCGGCGGCATTGCAACGTTGCTGCGCGCGCATCTGACGGGATTCACCGTGCACCTGCATGCCCGCTTCGATACGACGGCGGTCGGGGCCGACCTTCTGGGGGCAGGCGATGTCCGGATCACCGGGACCTCACTGGTGCCGACCATGCTGCAACGCCTGATGGTGGCAGACGTGCCGTGGCCGGCGGCGATGCGTGTCTTGCTGATCGGCGGCGGACCGCTTGATCTGCGACTGGCGCAGCGGTCGCTCGAACTCGGCGTAGCCCCCTGCCAGACCTATGGCCTGAGCGAATGCGCCAGTCAGGTGTGCACCTTGGCCCCGGATGAGGCACCCGCCGGTCTCGGCACCGCCGGCACCCCGGTCGCAGGAATGGAAGTCTCGCTGAGCCTGGCCGGGGCCATACGGGTGCGCGGATCGTCGCTCATGGATGGCTACGAGGACTTTGGCGATGGAGCACATCCCTTTGACGCCGACGGCTGGTTCACCACCGGCGACCTGGGTGCGTTTGATGCGGCGGGTCGACTGTCGGTGTTGGGGCGGACCGACGAGGTGATCATCACCGGCGGGGAAAAAGTGTCGCCGTTCGTAGTTGAAGCGCTGCTCGAACAACATCCGCAGATCGCCGAGGCCGGCGTTCACGGGGAACCCGATCCCGAGTGGGGACAACGCGTCTGCGTCGTGCTGGTCGCGCGTGGACAGCCGTTGAACGACGATGAACTTCGTGACGTGTTCAGTCGACTTGCTGATTTCCAGCGCCCGAAACGTTGGCGTTGGGTGGCGGCATTACCGCGCACAGCGCTCGGAAAACTCCAACGCCAGCGGTTGCCAAGCGCGCTGTGAACGGCATCGTCCGCCTTTCGCACGAGTCACCCTTTGCCCGAGTCCACCTTTTGCCCGAGTCCACGATGAAAACCGCCACCGCCCCGGCATCCTACACCTTCAATCATCAATGGTTTCAATTGCCTGCGGGATTTCCGCTGGGCGATTGCCATGGAATGGCCGTTGATGCCCGCGATCACGTGTACGTCCTGCAGCAGAACGGCGACGAAAAGCATCCCGCCGTGCTGGAATTCGACGCGACCGGCAAGTATGTCAAAGGCTGGGGCAACCGCTTTGCGCGCGGCGCGCATGGCTTGGTCTACGACAAGAAGGGCAACGACGAGTTCCTGTATGTCGTCGACTACGAACTCGCCACGGTCGTCAAATGCACCCTCGACGGCAAAGAGCTGATGCAGCTCACGCCGCCGAAACATTCGGCCTATCCCCACGGCGGCGGCTACAAACCAACCGACGCAGCCGTAGCGCCCAACGGCGACATCTACGTCACCGATGGGTACGGCGCAGGCCTGATCCATCGCTACAGCGCGGCTGGCGTTCACGTCCAGACCTTTGGCTGGAAGGGCAACGGCCCCGGTCAATTCGATTGCCCACACGGCCTGTGCGTCGACGCCCGGGGCAGCGAACCGGTGCTGCTGGTAGCCGACCGCGCCAACGTACGGGTGCAGGTCCTCAGCCTGACCGGCGAGCATAAGCAGACGATCATCTCGCGCGGGCTGCGCTATCCGTGCACCGTGCGCGTGCATGGCGACGTGACCCTGATTCCGGATCTGTTCGGCGCGGTGCTGGTGTGGGACAAGAACTACCAGCATGTCGCGACCCTCGGCGCGCATCCCGACATGCGCCCCGGCCAATGGCCGAGCCACGTCGCCGGCTATCCCAGCGTGCCGCGCGAAGACCGCCTCGACGGCCGCTTCATCAGTCCGCACGGCATCACCCGCAATTCCAAGGGCGTGATCTTCGTCGGCGAATGGCTGCGCGACGGCGGCCGCCTGACGGCCCTGACTCCCGGGTAATCCCACCTCGTTCAGCGAGCGGAACAAAACGCGGACGGTCCACCAGGGCCGTCCGCGTTTTCGTATTCACACCTCCTCGCCTCGGCGCCTCCGGCCTTCCTCGTGTTCCATTTTTCCCCTCAGCCTTTGCACCGCTGCGCGCCTCGGATAACCTCAGACCATGCCAGCCCTGCCTCTTGCGGTGACTTTGTCCGATGGCCAAAAGATCGACGTGCTCAAGCGTTTTCGCAAGAAATATGGCGATGAGATGACAGCCCTCGACGCCCAGCAGACGGAAATCCTGACCGCGCTCGAAGAAGCCGATTTCATGGCCCAATACGTCGGTGAGCAAGTCGAGGTCAAAGATCTGCGCGGCCGCAAAGCCGAACTCGAGGCGATCGAGGCCCGGCGGCTGCACCTCGGCAAGTTGATCGATCGACTCGATGCGGTGATCCCCGCGCAGAGTGACGTTCACGCTCCGATGCCCAATGGGGCGTCCACCACGGCGGGTGGTCGGACCGGCGTGCGGCGTTATTGAACCTACTCCAAACAGATTCACTGCCCCTGCCGATGCCCGATTCCCTGACGATCCAGGTTCGCCCTGCCCGGCTGGCCGATGTCCCAGCGATGCATGCGCTGATCAATCAGTTCGCTGCGGAAAAACTGATGCTCAGCCGTCCGCTTGGAGAACTGTACGAAAATGTCCGCGATTTTCTGATCGCCGAAGCCGAAGTTGGTGGCCTGGTCGGCTGCGCGGCGGTGCACATCGACACCGATTCGATCGGCGAGTTGAAAGCCCTGGCGGTCGCTAAATCCGCGCACGGTCAAGGCGTAGGCAAGGCGCTGGTCGCCAGCTGCCTTGAGGCCGCCGCGGCGCTCGGTCTCGAACGGTTGTTCTGCCTGACTTACCAAGCTGAATTTTTCGCCAAGCTCGGCTTCGTGCGCGTCGATCGCTCACGCCTGCCGACCAAGGTGTGGAGCGAGTGCGTGCGCTGCCATCGGTTCCTCGATTGCGATGAAGTCGCGATGTGGCGCTTGGTGCGTTGACCCACAGCAAGGAACCCGCCGATGTTTGCCTGACGAGCGCGCATCATCTGCCCTCGTTTGCCGTCGCCAGACACTGCCCCCTGGCCCGAGATCGACGCGCTTGCCCAGCAGACAGTTCCAACCTAAAACCAGGGCCGGATGTCCGACGCTGCGCCAACTCGTGAAACCAGGCCGACTCGCACGTTGAGCCAGCCGCTCTTGGCTCCTGGCCAAGTGGTCGGCGGATATGAAGTCTCGGCCCTGATCGGCCGCGGCGGCATGGGCGAGGTCTACAAGGCCCGCCAGCTGAGCATGGATCGCGAAGTCGCGCTGAAGATCCTGTCGCCGCGTCTGGCGCTCAAGGATCCCTCGTTCGCCAAGCGCTTCGTCGAAGAAGCGCGCGCCGCCGGCAAACTCAATCATCCCAACATCATCCACGTCCACGACGTGAGCACCGCGACCCTGCCCGATGGCGCGGCGGTGCATTTCTTCTCGATGGAATTCATCGACGGCGAATCAGTGCAGGATCTGCTCGATCGCGCCGGGCGCCTGACCCGCTCGCAGATCGCCCAGGTAATGGCCGGCGTCGCCGAAGCCCTGTCGTTCGCGGCCAAGGTCGGGATCGTCCATCGCGACATCAAGCCCGACAACATCATGATCACCAAAGCGGGTCTGGTGAAAGTCGCCGACCTCGGCTTGGCGATTCCCAGCCAGAGTGGTGACGATCACAATCCCGAACGGGATGAGCAGGGCCGGGCCAAGGTCATGGGCACGCCGCTCTACCTGTCGCCCGAACAGGCCCGGGCGCTGCCGGTCGATCACCGTTCAGATCAGTACTCTCTTGGCGCGACGCTATTCCATCTGATCACCGGCGATGCGCCCTATCGGGCGGCTGATGCTAAGAGCATCATGAAGGCCCACGTCCTCGATCCGATCCCTGATCCGATCGAGCGCTTTCCGGCGGCTGATCCGGCGTGGTCGCAGCTCGCCGTACGCTTGTTGCAGAAAAAGCCCGAAGACCGCTTCACCAGCCCCGACGATCTCATCGAGGCCGTCGAAGCAGCCAGCAATGGCGTGACGCTCGAACAGCTCGCGCGCCGCAAGCTCGGCTTCCAAGTGCCGACCTGGGGCTGGTATGCCGGTGGCTCGCTGGTGGTGGGACTCGCGTTCTGGGCCTTGATGGCGCGCGGCAACGGCTCAGCGCCCGAGCTTCCGGCCCCCGAAGTGCCACCGACCGAGAGGCCATCTCCCAAGACAACCGCACCAAAGGCGGTGAAATCCGGGCCCATGGCTCCTGACGCTGGCGATCCGCCGGCCGCAGGTCTCGACACCTTTGACGCGGCGCTTCTCGATGGCCGGCTGAAAGACGCGCAGGCGGCCCTGGCAACGGCTGATGCGACTTTGCCCGCAACGGTCTCAGCGGCAAAACGGCTGACCGCCGCGCGCACTGATCTACGCAAGACCCTGGGCGCGCGCATCGCCGGCGCGCGCGCGGTCGATCTCGACGCCTTGACCACCGAAGTCGCCGCCAAACCGCTGCCTGACGAAGATCAGGTCTGGCTGCGCACCACGATCGAGGCGCGACGCAAGGACGTGACCCGGGTGGCCAGCAAAGGCAGCGACGCCGACCGCTGGAAAGACCTGGCGCGGCAACTCGACAAGCAGCGCGCAACGTTGGGCTACGACGCGATCAAAGGCGTGGTCAATCAGGCGGCGGTCGATTTCCAGGCGGTGGATGCCAAGGCACACCTCGCGGCCCTAGCCAACCTCGGGGCCCTGGCGCAAACCGGCGAGGGCGCCCTGCGGGCGTTCATCGCCGCCGCGCATCCGCCGATCACCGTGGTTATCAGCGGCGCCAATCTCGATGTCGTGCTCAACCGGCTGACCCGAACTGAGATCTTCTACATTTCGCAAGCCGAAGGGGCCCCAGCCACGACCGAGAAATCGACTCGTGGCCAAGTGGGCATGCCGTGGGCCGAATTGTTAGACGAAGCGCTCAAGGATCAAAGCGTCGAGAACGCCCCGCAGGTCAAGGCCGCATGCCTATGGATGTGGGCCCTGCCCGAAGCCAAGACCGCGCTCACTGCGATTGCCGACACCCCGGTGGCCAAGGCCATCGGCGAATTGGATAAGAATCGCAAGTAATCGCGGCTTCGCGCTGCGTCAGCCGATCCACTTCTCGAGCATCCGGCGCAGATCCTCGATGGTGTAGGGCTTGGGCAGATAATCGTCCATCCCCGCCGCTAAGCAGCGTTCGCGATCGCCGGTCAGAGCATGCGCGGTGATCGCGACAATGCAGGCGCGTGGGTTAAGATGGCCCGCGTCCATGCGCCGCATCAACGAGGTCTCGCGCGCTTCGCGTTCACGGAAAAGCTTGGTCGCCTCGATGCCATCGAGCTCGGGCATCTGGCAATCCATCAGCACCAAGTCGAAGGTTTCGACCGCCAGCGTGTCGAGCGCATCTTCGCCGCTGGACACCGCCGAGGCCCGCAGGCCAAGGACCTCAAGGATGCGCAGGGCGAGCATCCGGTTGGTCGCGTTATCCTCGACCACCAGCACGCGTTTGCCGGCCAGGCCTTTGGTGCGCGTGGTGCCGACCTGGATCCGCCGGGTTGGCGGACCTTCGGCCACGAGCTTGGCCACCGCATCGAGCAGGCTCGCGCTGCGCAGCGGTTTGACGACCAGCGTGTCGACGCCGGTGGCCGCCAGCACCTGATCTTTTTGCCTGAGGAAGACCGGGACCATCAGCGCGATGCCGATTTGTTCGCCGACCCGCTCACCGCGAATCGCCTGGACCAATTCGCGCGCTTCACCGTCAGCAAGATGTTGCGCCGTGAGGACCACCGCGATGCGGCCGGAGCGCACTGCTTCGATCGCCTGGCGAATGCTTGAAGCTTCGATCGTGCGGCTGCCGCACGCCGCCAGCATGGTGGTCGCGATCTGGCGCGAGGTCGCATTCGGATCGACCACCAGCACCGTCAGCTTGGACAGATCTCGTTGATGTTCACCCGACGCCAATTGCAGCACCGGCATCGCCACGGTGAAGGTGAACGCGCTGCCTTGACCAAGCGTGCTGCTGACGCTGATCGCACCGCCCATGCAGCTCACCAGACGTTGACTGATCGCCAACCCCAGGCCGGTGCCACCGTGCTTGCGGGTGGTGCTGTCATCGCCTTGAACGAATGGCCGGAACAGCCGCGGCACGATCTCAGGGGCGATGCCGATGCCGGTGTCTTTGACCGCGAAGGAGAGTCGCAAGCTGCCGACCGGGTCGCCTTCGTGCGGCGGCAGGTGGCCGACGACCACCAAGACCTCGCCACGCTCGGTGAATTTAACGGCATTGCCCAGCAGATTGACCAGGATCTGGCGCAGCCGGGTTGGATCGCCGAGGACTTTTTCGGGCACGCCAGAGCCGACCAGGCAACCGATCTCGAGACCCTTGGTCGTCGCCTGTTCGGCCACGATCATGACCGCCGACTCGACCAGCTCGCGCAGGTCGAAGCGGATGTGTTCAAGCTCGAGTCCACCCGCTTCGATCTTCGACAGATCGAGGATGTCGTTGATCAGCACCAGCAGATTATCGGCGCACAGCTTGATCGTGTCGACCAGCTCGCCGTGCTCGCGCGACAGTTCCGATTCCTGGAGCAATGACGTCATCCCGATCACGCCGTTGAGCGGCGTGCGCAGCTCGTGGCTCATGATCGCGAGGAAGCTGCTCTTGGCGCGCGCCGCGTCCTCGGCGGCATGCCGTGCTTTCACCAGTTGGCTCTCGTGCTCGCGCTCAACCGTGATGTCGCGCAACAGCGATCCGAGATGGGTGATCGCGCCGCTCTCGTCGCTGATCGCGACCAGCACCTGCGACGCCGGCACATGCCGGCCATCGCGCCCCAGAAGTTCCGTCTCGCCGCGCCAGACCCCCTGCTTGCGCGCCAGCACCTGGGCGATCGTGGTTTGGCCGAGGCGCGATTCCTCAGCGAAAAACGTCTCGACCTGGACTTTCGCCAGGACCTCGTCCGCCGGCAACGCCAGCATCCGCCGCGCCGCGCCATTAAGGAACGCGGTGCGTCCGCGGGCGTCAGCGACCAGCACGCAGTCGGTGGTGGCCTCGATCAGGCCGGCCAACAGCCGCCGTTCGGCCTCGGCGGTGCGCCGCTCGGTGACATCGCGCACCAGCACCTGCACCGCTTCACGACCATCGAGTTCGAGCACCGCTTCGCGCACTTCGGCGAGGATCACTCGCCCATCGAGGGCGTACATCGTCCATTCGCAGAGCTTGTCGGACGAGGTCTTGCCGGCGCGCGTATGCGGCACGGCGCGCGCCCCGGAACCGGTCGCGTCCTCGGATATCTTGGCGAATTGGCGGGTGCTGCCATCGACCAGCCGGGAAAACGGCGTGGCGATCAACGCCTTGCGCGAAGGTGCCCCGAATAGCCGAGCCGCCGCTCGATTTACATCGAGGATGACATCGCCATCGACCACCAGGATCGGATCGGCGCTGCGTTGAAAGAGCAGGCGATAGCGCTGCTGATTTAGCTCGGCGCGGTAGGCGGCCTCGCGCTGGCGGGCGACCGTGCGCTCGATGACGCCCGCGAGGTAGCCCACCTCGTCGCTGCCGTCGATAGTGATCCTCGCCGTCGGATCCTTTTCCTGGGCGCCGATTTCACGACCCAGACGGATGATCCGCCGCAGCACCGAGACTTCGATCAGCCACATCAGCAGTCCCGAAATGACGAACAGGGCGGCGATCCCGGCGACCATCAGCTCGCGCATCGTGCGTCGGGCGAGCGCGTCGACCGGTCGCGGCATTTCAATCGTCGCCAGCGCGGCGCTTCGGCCATCGAGGCCGGGCAGCACGACTCGCCCGACCAGGCGGTCGTCGCTCACGGGATCGATGCTGCGCGCCGCCTGTCCCGCCGGTGGCAGGGTCAAGGTCAACGCGAAACGCGTCGATTCGCCAAGCTCCTTCAAAGCCGCGCCATCCATCTCGCGCAAAAGGATGCAGGCCGCATGGATCTCGCCGTTGCCATCATTGTCGAGCACCGGCAGCAGAGTCACCGCGAAGATGACGCCATCGACCGCGATCAGCCCGACCTGCTCGTGCTTGAGCCGGATCTCATTCAGCAGATTCGGCGCCAGCACGAACAGGTTCGCCGGCAGTGGGGACTGATCGGCACTGCGCGAGGTCGCCGACCCCAGCAGCCGCCCGCTGAGATCGACATAGCCGATGGTCGTGACCCGCGCATCGTGCAGGGAAGCCACCCCGATGTTGTTGGTGATGAAGGTCTGATCCGGCTTGAGGACGAACGCCTGGGCCTCGTTCCAGCTGGACCACTGCAGCGCCACCGAGCGCTGGGCCTTGAGCATCGTCGACACCGAATCCGTGACGCCGTCGAGGCCGCGTTCGGCCAGGGTCCGCTCGAGTTCACTGAATCGCCGGAGCACGATGCCGACCACCAGCAAGGAGCCGATGACCGCCAGCAGCGCAGCGGTGGTCAACACTAATAACAGACTTTTGACTCGGATCGTCATCATCACCCCATGCCGGCCACCGTGCAGGCAGTCCTAGTATCGGTTGTTGGAGCCGCTCCTCCAGTCCTGTCCGTGGTCCATCAGCCGGCTTTACGGCTCCCGCGACGGCGTACCGTGACAGCATGGATCCCGACCTGCTCGCTCGTTCCCTCGGCCCTTTGCAAGATGCCTTGAAGGAAACCCTAAAAAAAGGCGAAGCGGAGCGCTCGACCGTGGCGATGGTCGGCTCAGCCGGCGGCGGGGCGGTGAAAGTGACCCTGAAAGGTGATCTGACGATTTCCAACGTGGTGATCGCACCGGCGGCAGCGGCCTCGTGCGCGGCAGACGCGAGCATGCTTGAAGACCTGGTCGCGGCGGCGACCAATGATGCACTGCGCCAATTCCGCAGCCGCTTCGGCAGCTCGCCGGAAGAACAGATGCAGAAGATGTTCGCTGCCGGGGGAGGCAGCGGCGGTGGCGGTGGCAGTAGCGGCGGCATGGCCTCGCTGCTCGGGCCGTTGATGGCCTCGCTCGGCCAACGCTGAAATTTCCGCACCTCATTTCGCCCTCATCTCGGATATCGCCATGCCTCTCTCACGTCTCGTCCGTTCTTCGCTGCGTTGTGCGGTGCCCGCGCTGATATTCCTGTGCGCCGGCAGCGGGTGGAGCGCCGACGCGACGACGGCGGCCGACAGCGGTGACGCTCAGGACTCCAAGCCGCATGAGGGAACGGTGATCCTGACCTTGTCGGGAAGCCTGCACCTGCGGCCGCAGCCCGAGATGTTCGGCGGTCATGAGCTGTCGCTGCACGAGGCCACGATCGCTCTGCGCAAAGCTCTGCGCGGTCCGGCCAAGCGCATCGTCCTGGATTTATCAGAAGGCTATAACGGCTCGCTTGCTGGCGCCGAGGAATTGGCGGCGGTGATCAGCAGCGAACCGCGTGATGGCCGCACCGTGGCGTGCCTGCTCGATGGCGTCACCGACAACGCCCTGGTGTTGGCCGCGGTGTGCGATGAGACGGTGCTCGCCAGCGCCGGCCTGCTCGATGTCGACGGCATCGCCGCCGAAAGTTTCTATTTCAAGGATGCGTTGGCCAAGCTCGGCGTGTCGTTCAACGCGGTGGCCAGCGGCGAACACAAGACCGCCCACGAACCCTTCACCGCCAACGCCCCGAGTGCCGCCGGCGCGCAGGAATTCTCCGAGCTGATCCACGGCCTCGATCGCGTCCTGCTCGACCTCAGCCAACGTGACGGCGGCCCCCGGGCGCTGACCCGCGAGATGATCGTCGCCGCGCGCGCGAAAGCGCCGCAGACACCTGACTTAGCGCGCGAACTCAAACTCGTCGATGCCACCGCCGATCCGGGCGCGTGGCTGGCCAAGCAGCCGGGGCCGATCACCCATGCCGGCGATATCCCAAAGCCGACCGGCGGCGCGGGCGGCATGGCCGGGTTCATGCAGATGTGGACCAAGCTGATGCAGGGCGATCAGGGGATGAAATACGCCAAGGCAGTGGCGGTGATCGAGTTGGCCGGGGAGATCACCGGCGGCGGCGATTCGCGGCCGGGGCAGACCATCGCGCCGGGCGACACCAGCGAGATGATCGACGAGTTGGCGACCAACGACCGGATCAAGGCGGTGGTCCTGCGCATCGATTCGCCGGGTGGCGATGCCGGCGGTTCTGATCGCATCCATCAGGCGGTGCGCCGATTGGCTGCGAAAAAACCGGTGGTCGCACTGTTCGACGGGGTCGCCGCATCGGGCGGTTACTACATCGGGTGCGCCGCCGATGAGATCCAGGTCCATCGCGCGACGATCACCGGTTCGATCGGCGTCTTCGCCCTGGTGCCCAATGTCAGCGGCACGCTCGATTTGCTCGGCATCCATCGCCACAGCGTCAGCACCGGTCCGCGGGCCGAGATGATGAGCCTGACCGCGCCGTTCACCGACGAGCGCCGGGCGGCGTTGCAGCAGGTGGTCAGCGACGTCGACCAACGCTTTCAGGGCCTGGTCGCCACCCGCCGCAAGATCGATCCGGCCAAGATGCCCGGCTTGGCCGGCGGGCGGGTGTACCTTGGCGAACAGGCGATCGCCAACGGCTTGGCCGACAGCTTCGGCACCTTGACCACGGCGGTCGCCGCCGCGCGCAAACGCGCCGGCATCGGCGAAATGCTGCCCTTGGAGATGTACCCCCGGGCGCAGGGCCTGTTGTCGCGCCTTGGCTTGGGTGGCGTCGAAACCCTGGTGCCCTACGTGCTCGGCACTGAAGCCGCTCACCTCCAGCGTCTGGCCCGCCTGCGCGGGGTGCAGATCATGACCTGGTCTGCGCTCCCTGAACTGTGACCGCGCGCTGAATCCAACCGATTAAGGAACCGCCTCATGAACCATCTTCTGCTGCTGCTCACCCTGGTATCTTCGACGGCGCTGGTCGCCGCTGACGTGACAGTGCCCAATGGTGACAAACCTGGATTCACGCTGACTTTGCCAGCCGGGTGGGACGCCGAGCAGGTCAACGGCAAGACCGTGATCCATCCCGGAGCCAAACATCCGCACATCCAGATCTGGGCGACGACGGCGGCGGATCTGGCGGCGGCTTCGACCTCGGTCAGCACCATCGTCGACAGCGAGGTCACTCACTTCGTCGCCAGCACCACCATCAGCACGGTGATCGCCGGCGCGCCGGCGACTCAGCTCATCGGCACCGGCGAAGAAGCCGACGACAACGATCCCTCAAACGCCGAAGTGACGGTGTTCACCGTCAATGGCGTGGTCTATGTGCTGATCAATCACGCTGAAGGCGCCGGCGCCGCCAAGCAGCGCACCGCGCTCAGCACCCTGCTGACGACCCTCGTCCCGGCGGCGAAAAAATAACCGCGGAATTTGAGGCGGGATCAGCCGGGCTCGACCGCGTGCTCGGCAAGAAAAGGCAGGATGCAGTCCATCGCCAGCCGACCATTGGCGCTGAGCGGATGTTCGACGAAATGATGTCCCGGGCCGGCGAGCACGTGCAGGCTGCTGCTTTCGTCGGCACCGGCGATGCGCTGATGAAATTTGTGCGCCAGCGCCGCCGGGATGTCGATGTCCTTGTCGCCATGCAGCAACAGCAGCGCCGGATATCCATGTGGCGTCAGATGCAGCGGGCTGAGCGCATGGCGATCACGCCCGGCGAAGCGATCAATCGCCGCGCCCAGGCCCGCGGCCCAGCCGTCGCTGTGATCCAAGCTGGGGGTGACCCCGGCGGCGATGCACGCCCGCACCCGCACGGTGGGTTTGCGATCGAGGGTCAACCGGCTGGCGACGACCAGCGCGAGCAGGCTGCCCGATCCGCTGCCCAGTAATACCACGGTCGAGCCATTCCAACCCAGCAGCGCGGCTTCTTCGCAGACCTTGGGCAACGCGGTGAGGATGTCCTGGATCTGATCGATCCCTGAGCGCGCCTGTTCGGGCAGTGGATTCGCGCCCGGCGCGGCCAGCTGGCGAAAGCCGATGGTGGCCGTTGGCCAGCCGTGTTCGGCCAGCGCCAGACACAATCCACGCAGATCCTGATGGTGCCCCTGATGCCACCAGCCGCCGTGCAGGCAGACCACCAGCGCACGGGTCTGGCTCGCTTCGAGTCCGCCCACGGTGTCGGGTACGATGACGTCGAAGGCTTGTTCAGCGCCAGTGGAATAGGGAACGGAGAGCGCGGCAGTAACAGGCATGGCAAGGTCTTAGCAGGCTGCGGAAATTTGCAGCCTGGGCCTGTCCATCAGCAAGCCGTTGCCGGCCGACACACAGGCACCCTGGGCCTGTTCATCAGCAAGCCGTTGCCGGTTGACAGACAGGCACCCTGGGACCGCCAGTTTCCAACTGGG
>JANYGY010000116.1 GCA_025362255.1 Planctomycetales bacterium | reverse complement strand
CACGTTTGATACGTTCAACGGTGGCAATGGGCGCTGGGGTCTTTGGTCGGGTCATTCAGCAGCGACGTTCGGATCCATGCCGGCCAGGACTTTGAGGAATGCTTGGCCGTAATGCGCCAACTTGGAATCGCCGACGCCCTTTATGGTGCGCAACGACGCGAGGTCGGTGGGCTTGGTCGCCATCATTTGATGCAACGTGGCGTCGTGAAAAATCATGTACGGCGCCACTTCATTGCGCTCCGCGAGCAAGCGACGCAACGTGCGCAGCCGATCGAAGACAACCTTGTCGGCTCCTTCCATAGCTGGGGCATTTGCGGCTGAAGCGCTGCTCGACGATGACGATGATGACGACGAGCGACTCTTCTTCGGCGCCTTGAAAGCCTGTTGCGGTTCGCCGAGACGGACGGCGCCTTCGCCTTTGCACAGGGCCTTGCCCATGTCCGTCAAAGTCAGCAAAGCGTAATCGCCCTCTTCGACGATCGCCAGATGACCCTGAACAACCAATTGGTCGATCCACGCCCGAACGGTCGGTTCGCTGATCGTCTTCAACAATCCATACACGCTGAGCTGATCATGGCCCGAACGCGTCACCCGCTCGGCCTGCTTGCTGTCGGCAGGCTCGCCACGCAACACCGCGGCCGCGTATCCTGAACCGAAACGTCCGCCAAGCCGCCATACCGCACTGATGATCTTCTGCGCCGTGAGCAAGGCTTCGGCTTGCGGAATCTCCTTGGTCTCACCCAAGCACACATCGCAAGCCCCGCACGAAGTGGTCTCCGATAAACTCGACGCTTCGCCTGATGAAGCTGAGGACCCTGACTGCGGATCTGGATACGGCTGGCCGAAATGCTCGGTCAACATTCGATGGCGACAGACCGGCGCGAGAGCGAAGCGACCGACTTCCGACAGATGCCGATTGAGCACCCGCAAGCGCTCAGGTGGCAGATTGCCGTCCTTCTGGGCGAGTGACCGGTGGTTGGTCAGATCGCCGGCGGAAAACAGCAACACGCACTCGGCAGGATCGCCATCGCGACCGGCGCGGCCGGCTTCCTGCTGATAATGTTCGATCGATTTCGGCGCGTTGGCGTGCACCACATAGCGGACATTGCTGCGATCGATGCCCATGCCAAAGGCGATCGTCGCCGCGACCACGGTGATCCGCTCGTTGACGAAATCGGATTGGATACGCGAACGCCGTTGGGGATCCATGCCGGCATGGTAACCCGCGGCGTTCACCCCGCGTTTGGCGAGGTGCTCGGCAATGCGTTCGACATCCCGGCGGGTCTGGGCGTAGACGATCCCGCCTTCGTTGGGATGACGCTGCACGACCTCGAGGATCTGCTTCATCTGATCGAACCGTTGCAGGCAGCGGTAGACCAGATTTGGCCGATCGATGTGGCCGACCAAACGCAGCGGCTGTCGCAGCGCCAGCTGGGCGCAGATGTCCTCCTGGACTTGGGGGGTGGCGGTGGCGGTCAGTGCCATCCGTGGAATGTTCGGATACGCCGCAAACCACTGGCCCAGCATCCGGTATTCAGGACGGAAATCGTGGCCCCAATGCGACACGCAATGGGCTTCGTCGACGGCCAGCAACGCGATCCGATTGGCCAGCCGGCTGAGCAGATCACCGACCGACAGGCGTTCGGGGCTGACGTACAGCAGATCCAGGCGATCAGCATCGAGTTCAGTGCGCACCCGGCGCTTTTCCTCTTCGGTGGCGTTGGTGTGCAGCGCGCCCGCGCGCAGACCGGCAACCCGCGCCGCGGCCACCTGGTCATCCATCAACGCGATCAGTGGCGACACGACCAGCACCAGGCCCGCGCCACAGGCCGCCGGCACTTGGTAACAGAGGCTTTTTCCGCCTCCGGTGGGCAAGACGATCAACGCATCTTTTTTCGCCAGTCCGGCAGCGACGGCTTCGGCCTGCAACGGCCGAAAATCATCATAACCCCAATATTTTTGGAGAGCCACGCGCGGCTTCAGCGACTCGCGAATTTCTCGCGGCCCGGATGGGCCCTCACGCAGTCGCGCCAACGTATGCACTGGCGCCAGCCCGGACACGTCGGGCAGCTCTTCATCATAGTCGACGTCGAAATCGGAGGTCACGTGCCGAGCACCCTCGCGCGCACGCGACTGATCGCCAACCGGGCCTGCTCAGCCTGACGCTCGGCATTGTTGATCGCATCCCGCAGGTCGTTGCCGATCAGCGCCGCCCGCAGATTCCCCTCGGCCATGCTCAGAAGCAGCTTGGCATCGCTCAGATCCTCACGGTCGGCGATTTTGAGGAGTGGTTCGGGCGTAGAAGCAGGCGAAGCGACCATGCGGCGGAGTGTGCGGCACCTGTGCACTGGGCAATGCGACGCCGCTGCCTTGACTCCCTAAAAAAAATCCGCGAAAAAAAACTCCGGCACGAATCCGTGCCGGAGTTTCTTATTTCTGGTGGAGGTAAGGAGATTCGAACTCCTGACCTGTTCATTGCGAACGAACCGCTCTACCAACTGAGCTATACCCCCACATGACCTCTGCTCACGCAGCTTGCGCTGACGCGGGCGGCAAATTAGCGGACCACATCCGCCTGTCCACCACGAGCCAGTCGACGGCTGGCCTGGCTCGCCAAATCCCCACGCAAAGGGAAGCGTCTTGCCAAAAACAACTTGGCCATCAGCATCCCCACCCCTCGTCCGCCATCAGTCATCTCTGTCGACAGAAGATCTTCATGCCCGCCCAGCGCACCCTCATCCTGCTCAAGCCCGACGCCGTCCAGCGCGGACTCGTTGGCGAAATCCTCGCCCGCTTTGAGCGCAAGGGGCTGCGCATCGTCGGGCTGAAGCAGATCGTGCCGACCACCGAACAGGCGACCAAGCACTACGCCGAACACGCGCAACGGCCGTTCTTCCCCAGCCTGCTCAGCTTCATCACTTCAAGCCCGCTGATCGCGTTGTGCCTTGAGGGCGATTCAGCGATCACCGTCGCCCGCACCCTGATCGGCGCTACCGACGCGCGCCTCGCCGCCCCCGGCACGATCCGCGGCGACTTCGGACTTTCGAAGGGCAACAATCTCGTCCACGGCAGCGACTCACCCGAAGCCGCCGAACGCGAACTCGCCATCTGGTTCACGGATGGACTGATCACGTGGACGAAAGTCGATACCGTTTGGGTTGAAGGCTGAGCTCGTTATAAAATCGCCGGTCGATAACGACCGGCCATGGTGGCCCGTGGTGTAACGGTAGCACAAGAGATTTTGGCTCTCTTTGTCAAGGTTCGAATCCTTGCGGGCCAACCACCAGAAAACCCCGCAGAAATGCGGGGTTTTTATTTTTTTTAACGGTGACATGGGCTGGTCTCACGTGGCATGAGCTGGTCTCACGTGACATGGGCGGCTCGCCCATGTGCGGATCTAGCACGTGCGGATCGTTCATGATCGCCTTGCTCGCCAACCCATGGGCGAGCCGCCCATGCCACGTGAGACCAGCTTATGCCACCGTTCAAAAAAATAAAAACCCCGCATTTCTGCGGGGTTTTCTGGTGGTTGG
>JANYGY010000270.1 GCA_025362255.1 Planctomycetales bacterium | reverse complement strand
GGCGGCCCACCGGTGAACTCCGCACGTACCTTCACCTCATGCACGACGATCTGGGCGGCGCTGGTAATCATGCGCAGGCGGATGAAACGACAGGCGCGCTGGACCACCCCACCCATCCACGACGGACGCCGATCATCGGCTGCGCGATCAGCTGGCCCCATGACGCCGCCAGAGCCTTCGCAGCGATAGCGTGCGAGGTCGAAACGCAGGCGATGACGGCCCGCAGACATCGGCATGCTGACCGTCGACAGCGGCATCAATCCGATCACCAGACCTTCGGCCTCTTCCAAGCTTTCGCCGAAATCGGCAACGATGCTGGTGCTCTCGGTCGACTCCAATTCGAGTTCCGGCCAGCCCTCAACTTCCGTGCCCAGATCGAGCAGCAGCTCCGCGTAACCACCGACCAGACTCAGCGTCACCGGGCCGGGGTGGCGATGCAGATGCAACCGCTCTGCCCAACCCGCAGTCCCGACGTCATGCGGAACCGAGCGCAACAGGACATGCGGGTGGATGTCGCAAGCGTAACGATTGCGCGAGATCAGCGTCATCGCCTGACCCAGGCTCGGGTCAGGCGAAAGCAGGGTCGGATGCAGATAGAGTTGCGGTTGGCGATGGAGCGGAGCAGTGGTCAGCGGCATACGATTCAGGTCCGTTCTTGTTGCATTTTCACCCACACCAAACGGGCGGTGGTGGCCGATTTGTCACTCCGAGGCAGATTCGATTGAGGGGGAATCGCTAACGCACCCGGCGTGGGTTCAGCGGTGGCGAATAGCTCTAACGACGAACCGAGCCAACGTGCGTTGTCGTCTACAAGCAGCACCGCTTCGTGCACCATTTCATCGACAGCGATGTGAGCTTCGGTTGCCGTGATCGGTGGTGTCCTGGCTGCGTAGAGTAGCACTGACACCGCACCTGGTAGTAAAAGCAGGTGTTTATGACGTAATTTCATTTGGATTATCAGGTATTTATGCAAATGAGGTAAGTTCGATTTGGCACGTGTTGGATTCATGTCGCATGTGTCATCTCAACTCTGTCGTCTACCTCAGTTAGGAAAACTCCATGGTGGCTTATTGATTGGCTGAAATTGATTGTCGACGATGTAGATGGTTCCCCAGGCGTAATAGCCGCCTCCACCACCCCAGTTGCTCCAAGGTTCGTAGGGTTTGACAAATGGCATGTTCCAGAACGCGGCATGACCATCAGCGTAAACCATGTTTATGCCGCTCTTATGGAAGGTGAAACCACTCGGAAGGCCATCGCTGGTGGCGTAAAAGCCGTCCCATATCATTCCAATTTCGGAAGCTCCAGTTTTGCTCCCAGCGACATCGAAATAATTGCTATTGGCGGAGTAGGATGTTCCCACGGTGACAAAGTCCCCAAGACCACTCGACCAAACGCTCTGCCTATAATACACACCTTCCCAGGCGCGGCCGGCCGGTCCTGGTGACCCCTGCGGTCGACGGTCTGAAGGGCACTTCAACACGTCCCGACCTGAATTGCTCCAGGCCATATCTGATTTTTTAGCAAGGTAACTTGCACCGACGACAAGGGGAAACCCTGGTTGGCCCCAGTTTCCGCCGGGAGGCTTCTGTTCATAGTCGATAGCGTAGACCTCGATCGACATGGCCATTTGACGAAGGTTGGACAGGCAATTGACACCGCGAGCACCTTCTTGCACTAGCTTGAACACCACCATGAGCATTGACGCAAGTATCGCGATGATGGTGATGACGACGAGGAGTTCGATGAGGGAAAATCCGCGGGGTGTCACCGTGGCAGGATAAGCTGAGATCCTCCGGCACTGCACCTGGGACACGGTCACCTCGGCCAAGCCCGAGAATTTATTGGTTGGGTGAGGGGGCTCGACATGAAGAAGAGCCCGATTTTTCAAAATCATGGTGACCCTCACTCGTGTTAAATTGGTGTGGTTTTAGTCGTTGGCATCTTCACCCGCACCAAGCTGGCAGCATTGGCCCAGTTGTTGGGCACGCCCCAGCGCGGCAAGCGTAAGAGGTTCTGCCCGGCGATCGGCGACATCGCGGTGGCGATGACGTCAAAGCGGAAGCCGTCGGCCTTCGGCGCCAGGCCGAGTTCTGACAGCGGCAAGCGGATGCGTACGCGCCAGCCACCGGGCACGTTGTCGATGCGCCAGCTCGCCGGATCCACCGGGCGATTTTGCACCGAGCGTACCTCCGGTGGACCCTGCGCGTCCCCCGGCAGCAAGATCCATTGCGGTGGAATCGCTACCTCACCCGGCTTGGGTTCGGCGGCGGCAAACAATTCCAGTGATGAACCCAGCCACGGTGCAGCGCGATCGATGCGCAGGACCGCTTCGTGCAGCGTGACATCAACGGCAATGTGCTGCCCGACCACTGCTGCGTGGCCGCTGAGGATCTGATGACCGCCGTGCTCAATGGTGAGATCGAGGCCGTCGCTCACC
>JANYGY010000249.1 GCA_025362255.1 Planctomycetales bacterium | reverse complement strand
CCAGACGCTCTAGCCAAGCTGAGCTACGCCCCGTGAGGGGTAGGATGATGTTGTGCTTATGGTCGGCGTCCAGCGGTGGCTGGCGGGCGGGTGGGGAGCTTAGCGGTTTGATTCGAGGGCGGTGCGCCAGGCGGGGGTGAGGGGGATTTTCCCGCTGGTGCGGGCGTCGATCAGGACGTGGACGGTGCGTACGCTGCCGACCGTGATGCCGTGCTGGTTGGTCAGAGTGAAGTGATTGGTGATGGAGGTCGTGCCGATGCGCTCGACGGTGAAATCGATGGTCAGTTCATCACCCAGATGGACCGGTGCCTGATAGTCGCTTTCACAGCGCACGATGACCATCAGGTCGCTGGCGGCGCTGCGATCGGGGGCCAGCGGCAGGCCGACCTTGAGCAGCCAGGCCTGAAATGCCGCGTGGCAGAAAATCGGTTGGTTGGCGAAGAAGATGATCCCGTAGCAATCGGTGTGATTGAGCAGGACGGTGGTCTGGTGGCGGAACATGACGTGACTCGGTGATGGAAGACGACTCGTTGAGATCTCGATCCTAGGGCGTCGATCCCGCTAGACTGCATTTTAGGCGGTTTTGCGTCCGATTTTGGCAAGGAAATCGAGGATCAGGGCGCTGACGTGTTCGCTGCCCTCGCCGCGGACGATCACGTGACGGTTGAGCGCCAAGCGATGGATGGTTTTGTCGCTGCTGCCGAGCAGTCCGTGCAATTCTTCGACGCTGGTTGGCACGATCACCGGATCACCATCGGCTTGCACGAGCATGGCCGGGGCCTGGACCAGGGGCGCACTGAGGCGCACGTCATGCATCAGCCGTTCGAGTTCGTGAATCGCCGAAACCGGGTTGCTGAGGTAATTGATCGCGGGCCATTCGGGGTGATTGGGAACCGACGAAAATCTCAGCCCATCGAGGTGCAGGGCGTGGGCGACGCTGTTCCAGGCATCAACGGTCGGCACCAGCAGGCTGGCGCGATCCTGCAGGTGCAGGGGGGAGTTGATCGCGACCACGCCGCAGATGTCGGGCAGATTCGCAGCGGCTTCGATGGCGAGCAGGCCGCCCATGGAGAATCCGACGATCACCACCTGGTCGTAGGCTGCGCGCATGGCAGCAACGCCGCGTTCAAGGGAGCGACGCCAGTCTGCGCGACCGGTCTGCGCGAGTTGGGCGGGATCCGTGCCGTGGCCCGATAGGCGAACGCCATACACCACGTGGCCAGCGGCGACGAGGTTTTCGCTCAGCTCGCGGATTTCGGCCGGTGCGGCAAGATAGCCGTGACAGACCACCACCCCGAACGGGTGGCGGTTGACGGTCCCCAGGACAAACGGTTTGCCGATCTCACCGGGTATTTCGGTAGATCTGACTTGGGCCCAATCCCGTTGATATTCAGCAACATCTTCATGGTGAAGCAGGGCGCTGACGCGTTCGTGCAACCGCGCCCGGGGCAACGCCAGGATTTCACGGATCGATTTCACCGCCTCGCGCAGCGGCTCGAGTTCGTTGGCGATCACCGCCAGGGTATTTTTCACGCGTACGTCATGGAAGTGATGCGCGGCGTCGATCGCTGGGCGATTGAGGACATACCAACCATCCTCGACGGTCAGCAGACCCTCATTTTCGGCGAGCTGGCGAATGCTGTCGAGATGCGGGCAGGGGGCACCGCTGACCAGGGCGAGCAGGCTTTCATCAATGCTGCGATGCGCGCGCCGCCGGCCACCCGCCTGCAGTGTGCGCGCGGCAAGGTAGAGCACGCGATGGAAATCGGCGCAGCGGATCCGCTCATGCGTGGCATAGCGCAAGGCTGAGGCGAACAGGTGATCGAGATGGACCGTGACGTTGCGATAGATGATGCCCATGACGTGCGCCGTCAGTGCGTCTTTGGCCGCGACCAGTTTGTCAGCGACCAGGGCGGATTCCGTCTGGGCGATTACGCTAGCCGCATGCACGGGTTCGGCCCAGGGTGCAACTTCGACCGGATGCCCGAAATAGACGCTGATATCGGTGTCGCCGAGCAGCAGGTTCCCCTCGATCAGCAATTCCTCCTCAAGTTGAGTCGGCACCACTTTCATCACCCGGCGAGCCAGTCTGAACATCAGATTGTCGCTCGGGCGCAAGGGGAAATACGTGATCGTGATCGGTACGATGTGCAGTGGCCCGGGGGGCAGATTGGCGCCCGTGAAATGCCATTTTTCTTCGAGGTCATCAAGCGTGACGCGGTCTTGGCGCTGCCAGGCTTCAAGGTATTGGCGGCGTATCAGGGTGGCTTGCAGGGCCATTAGCGCCGCACCGGAATGGGGTGGTCCGTGGCGATCTGGCGTCGCGAGTTCGAAACGATTGCCGTTCCAGATGCGCTTGTCTTTGATCATCGATCCTTCGGGATAGATGATCCAATCATGATGACCGGTGATCAGGTCTGAAACGATCGCGTCCTTGATCCCCGGCTCTTTGGTCGAGCGCGCGCCGATCGCCAATAGGTAGTCGCCGAAGCGGCCGTGAAACAACGAATGATGCGCCAGATTGTGGACGTACCGATGCGTGTGGCGGTCGAGCAACCACGGCAGGATGAAGGTTTCAAAGCGGGTGAAATGATTGCACAGGAACAACACCGGGCCTTTGGCCGGGACGCGGTCGGCACCCTCGACCCGAATCCGGCTGGAGATCATTTTTTCGATCAGCGACAGCGACAGCCCGGTCGCCCGCCGGACATAATGCGGCCCGGTGTGCAGCGGATCCGAATGCAACGCACCGCGTTCGGGATCACGGGGAATTGGGCTGACGTCGACTTCGTACATGGATCCCTCCGCATGGCACCGCTGCTGCAGTGGCTTGTTTCAGCCGGGAGCTTGGACTCCGCCTTCGAGCCAGGCGAAGTCACCGGCCAGCACGCCTTTGCCGACCTGATTCATCAATTTGCCATCGCTGCCGCTGAGGTCGCGGAAATGGTTCTCGATCCGCTTGGTGGATTCGCGGCAAAAGGAATCGGCGAGAGTCATCGGCGTGGTGTCGTGACGTTCGCCGGCAAGGCGGATGGCGTAGCTGCAGGTCGCCGCCATCGCGAACAGTTCGGTGCCGATGTCCATGAGGTGGCCGAGCAGCACTTGTTTGCGCTCGAGCCGCTCTTGGTACAGGCCCATGGCGTGGAAAATCGAGCGCGCCAAGCGATGGGCGGTGGCCTGCAGATAATGGTAGTGACCGCTGAGGATCCCCATGTCGTCGTGGCGTTCCCACAAACTGGCGTTGAACCACTGCTTGGCGTACCAGCCGGTGTAAAAGCCCGCGAGCTTGGCCCCGGCGGTCAGTTTGGTGCCGACTGGCGTGTGCTTCTTCAGCAAATCAGCGGCGAGTTTCAGATGCGGATCCATCGCCTCGCGGGCGAGGAACAGGCGCATGATGTCGGTGGTGCCTTCGATGATGCGGTTGATCCGCATGTCGCGAAGCATGCGTTCGACCGGATAGGCTTTTTCTCCACGCGCCTTTAGCGAGCTGCCCTTTTCATAACCGCGGCCGGCGCGCAGTTGCAGGGTCACATCGACGACCTGCCAACCGATTTCGCTGCAAAACATCTTGGCCATCGCGGCTTCAAGGCGGATGTCCTTGGCGTGATCATCCGCCCAATGGCTGGTCAGCCAGGTCACTGCTTCCATGGCTAGGGTGTGGCTGGCGATGAAGTTTAATTTTTCGCGACCTGCTTCGTGGGCGCCGATCGGCAGGCCCCATTGCTGACGTTCGGCGCCCCATTCGCGACCGATGCGCAGGCATTGCTTGGCGACGCCAGTACACGCGGCCGGCAACGTCAAGCGCCCGGTGTTGAGCGTGGTCAGCGCCAATTTGAGGCCTTTGCCCGGTGCCCACAGGACATTTTCGGCGGGGACTTTCACATCGTGAAAACGCATCAGGCCATTTTGGATCGCCCGGATGCCCATGAAATCACAACGATGGACGACTTCGATGCCGGGGCTGTTGCCTTCGACGATCAACGCCGTGATCTGCGCCCGCTCGACACCGGCGACGATTTTCGGGGCGGTCTTGCACATCACCACCAACAGGCCGGCGATCGGGCCGTTGGTGCACCACAGCTTTTCGCCGTTGATCACGTAATGGGTGCCATCAGGGGTCAGCACGGCCTCGGTGGCCATCTTCGAGGGATCCGAACCGACGCTCGGCTCGGTCAAGGCGAAGGCGCTGATCGTGCCTTTTTTTCCGGGCTGCGGGCAGAAGCGGGGAAAGTATTTCTGTTTTTGTTCTTCGGTGCCGAACAGTTTCAGCGGCTGCGGCACGCCGATCGATTGATGGGCGCTGACCAGCACGGCGGTCGAGGCGCAATGGCTGGCAAGCAGCATCATCGCCCGATTGTAGTTCACCTGGGTGAAGCCCAGCCCGCCGTATTGCTTGGGCACTTTCATCGCGAAGACGCCCATCGCGAACAGATCGCTGATCACCTGTTCGGGGATCGTCCGGCTTTGGTCGACTTCTTCAGCATCGAGGTTGGCCGTGAGATAGTCGGCGAGCTTGGCGCAAAACGCATCACCGATCGCTTGGTCAGCGGCGTTCTGACGCGGGAACGAATCAACCAGGGTACGGTTGAAGGTGCCCATGAAGAGCTGTTGGGCAAAGCTGGGTTCCGTCCACTGCACCTCGCGCGCTGATTCGGCGACCTCCATCGCGGCGCGCTTGTCGACGCTCATCTTCGACAGATCGATGACCGGCACCGCGTCGGCGTTGCGTGCATCAGCCGATGATGGTGAAGGAGTGGGCGATGTTGGACCAAGATCGGTAGGCATGACAGGTCTCCTGCGGCGTGGTCAGGACGTAATTCAATAAGAGCCGAGTCAGCGTCGATCGCTCTGGCTCCACGCCTCAATTATACCGCACGGCTCACTGATTCGCCAGGGTCTTTTTCACCTCAATGACCGGTCGAGCGATAGACGATTTCGCGTCGCTCGGTGGGGAATGCGCCCGAGGTCCGCAGGTCGAGGCCAAGGCGCGCTTCGCCTAAACTTGATTCGGGCAGACCAGTAGTGTCGATCAGCAGTTCGACTTCGTAATCCAGGGCGTCGCCTTCAAGGTGGCCGACCAAAGCCTGGAGATCAGCCAGCCGTTCGCCCCCCGGCAGAAAGCCGGCCATGTCGCTCCAGTGCAGCGGGCCGACGGTGATCCGAAAGGCGGTGGCTCGGCTGCAGATGGTATCGCCAGCGACGCAATCGGACCCCAGCCCGCAGTTAGCCTCGCCCAGGCGGGTGAGCTGATCGGCAGGCAGCGGAGTCCACATCTCGATGCATTGTTCAATGCGGCACGGCACTTCATGGAAATGGCTGAGCACCCGTTCGAGCGTATCGGCGCCCCGCGCCCGTCCGGCAAGGATCCCGGTGTAGGCGAGCAGTCGCTGGCTCGGAATGCGGCCACCGATTAGACGCTGGTTAAGGCCGGTGAGGCGTTGCAGCGGTCCTGCCAGATCGCCATCGCGATACTTGTGCAGCGCGCGATGGAGCAGCGACAGCAGGCGATGATGGATCACATCAAGCAGCCCACGCGTCGGATCGTTGACATCCCGGGCGAGGAGGTCCTCGGTGTACGACGTCGGCAACGGCGAGTTCGCGCCGTACAAGCCCGGCAGGCCGACGGTGATCTGCCACCGTGAATCACTGGCTGGATCACCGGAATTTTCAGCTGCTACGACTTCAGCCAGCGGAAAAGCCAACCCCAGGTGCGGGCGCAGCCGCACGCGTTCGGCGGCGGCGCTGATTCCGCCAAGCGCGACCCCGCCAGCCACCGCATCGATCGCGGCGACGAAGCTGAAGGCCGAAGGCTGGTCGTGCAGAGCGGTCGTGAGCCAGGCTGGCTGGGCATCTGGCGCAGATGCGGTCATAGCAGCAACCGCCGCCCGAGCCGATCGGGCCACGTCAGCACCTCGCCGTGTTGGCGACACAGCACGGACAACCGGGTGAACGCATTCATCGACACGAAGCAGGCGATGAAGCCGTCCAGGATGGTCCCGATCATCTGCGCTTCGCCGATCCCACCGAGACGCTCGTCATCGAGTTCGATGGTCACCGCCAAGCCACGGATCGGAATCCCCTCAAGGTAGCGCGTCGCGCGTACGAAGCGCACCGCGATCAGCGATTCGACCAGCCGCTGATGCGCCAGGCGCGCCGCCTGATCGGTCAGCGCGCGGACATCGTACAACGCCAGCAGCCCCCGCAGGCCATCGACACTGAGCACGGTTCCGTAATCGAGGATAAGGTGCGATAGCAGGCGCCAGTGGAGGTCACCGGCAAGCACCGGGCTAACCGCAGCGGTCGGCACCGTGAGGTTGGCGAAGGTCACCCCGGCGGGCAGATCGCGGGTCGCCAAGCGCACATCCCCCAGCCCCAGGTGCATCGGCAGCTGGCGATTGGTGCACAGCAACCGGGTGCTCAGCAGGGTCGGGCCTTTCACGCTGGAGGCGCCGGAAAGTGCGGGTGACGACAATGACGGCGATGCAGGGGGCGGCTCGCTGATCAGCAGGTCGACATCCACGCCATCGTCGGTCACCGCCGCCCGGCGGCGTTCCTGAAAGGTGCCAGCTTCGGCCTCGACCCCCCGGCCCAGGTGCAGTCGCCGGCGATAGGGGATGACCTCGGCAACCCCGCGCGCGCGGCCTTCGACGTCGGTCACAGCGAAGACCTCGACATGCCGCGGATCGATTCCCGCAGGCCGCAGCCGGTGCTCTGAACGGGTGCGATCGAGCGTGATCGGCTCACCCGTGGCGGTGAACAGATTCACCGCCGGAGTGCA
>JANYGY010000234.1 GCA_025362255.1 Planctomycetales bacterium | reverse complement strand
ACCGCCTTTCGCGCTCGCGTTGCTCGCTTGCACCAGGTGGGCTCCGCCCCCTGGACCCGGGCCGAAGGGGCGTTGCCCCCTCGGCCTCCTCTTTGTGTTTCGAAGGGGTTTCGGCCTCCGGGCCGGGCAACGACTGGTTTGGGCTTCGCCCTGCACGCAGTCGATTGTCCCGGACCCTGCGGCCTGCACCCCTTCGGGCTACCGCCTTTCGCGCTCGCGTTGCTCGCTTGCACCAGGTGGGCTCCGCCCCCTGGACCCGGGCCGAAGGGGCGTTGCCCCCTCGGCCTCCCCGTTTGATCTTCGTAGAAATTGTGCACTTGGCAGCCCGGCAGCCCGGCAGCCCGGCAGCCCGGCAGCCCGGCAGCCTGGGACCGCCAGTCTCCGACTGGGCCTTGCGGGTTTCTTCGAATAAAAATGTGGTGAGCGGCGGGACATTTATTCCCTGAATGGCCGAACTAGGCTGAAGGCATGGATGTACCTCCGGTGGCGGCGATTGAGTTCAATGTGACGCAGGGTGCTGCAAAGGCACATCTGTCGTGGGTGTTGCGTGAGGGGGTGCCGGAAAAGCCGACGGGTCTTGGTTTGCCGGGGCTGAGCACGGAGTTGAAGCGCGATGTCCGAGGTCGCTATGTTCTGAGCTTGAATTCGCCCAAGGCGCTGAAGGCAGATACCGACTGTGAGCTGCGGATGGCGGTGACCGCCACGGCTACCTGTGCGCCGGCGTTTGATGGCCAGCTGCACAACGGAGGCGTGAGCCTGGCAGGCACTTTCCGTGGACCGGGGGCAGTCGCCGGCACCGAACCCGCCGTGCGCCTGGCTTTGCCGTTGATGTTTCTCAAGCGCGCTGACGGATGGTTGTTGGCGGGATTCGATCCGACATTCACCACGACGATCAGCGCTACTCCTGAGGGTTTGTCGTGCAGTTGGCGATTACAGGCAGCTGCCGGGCCGCTTACCGGGATGCAGCGGATGTTCGTGCTGCAACCCGTGGCCGATGTGCCGGCGGGTCTCGATGCATGGTGTGCGCAGGTGGCTCCGCCGGCGGCGCGACCGGCTTGGCTCAAAGACATCGCGCTGAATTATTACGACTATCTTGGCGATAATGGCGAGGCTTGGTTCAGCGATCTGGCGGCGATGGCCGCCGTCATCCCGCAGGAAAAACGTCACCATGTCGTGGCCTGCATGCATGGCTGGTACGATGAGGTCGGCACTTATTGCATGAAGCCGGATGGGTCGCTCAAAGACCGCTGGACCGCCTTCCCGCACATGACGGCGATGGGTGTTCGCAATCCGGGGTGGGCGGCCGGCACCGGCGGGCCGCGCGAGGATGCCTATCAATTTCGCATCGATGCGCGGCTGCATCCGGTGGAGATGAGTTGGAGCGAGGTGCGCCGTCGCCTTGCGTACGCCAAGGGCTTGGGATTCCGCACTGCTTTCTATGCCTTCACCGGCCTGCAACGCGCTGGAGCCCCAGCGGCGCATAGTGCCGACGGCACCGGGCTGGAACGTGGCGGCAACCTGTGGCAAGGCCCCGACCTGGTGGGCGAGACGTACATCGCCAACCCGCTGCAACCGCAAGTGCGGCGGTTCTTCCTCGATCTGACGGCGCAGTTGTGCCGGCACGTCGGCGATCAGACCGACGCCTTGGTGATGGACGAAGCGTATTATGTCGGGCGCAGCCAGCTCGGTCCGTCGGCCTGTCCTGGTTACGCCGCGCAGGCCCAGGCCACTTTGATCGCCGAGATGACCGCGATCTGCCATCGAACGCGTCCTGAACTCGCCTTTCTCACCGCCGATCTCCTTGGCGGTGCCCCCCAAGTCGACGAGGCGGTCTTTCCCTACTCGCTGTGGGCTGACGGCATTTATCAGGATTCGGCCTGCCGTCCGAGCACCTGGGGGGCGGTCCGTTTTCCGACGTGGGCGAGCACCGCCTGGAGCTGCAATTGGGCGCCCCTGACCAACCTCGAATGGACGCGTTACGCCGTCGCCCATGGTGGCCCGGTGGCCTTGGCCAACGGCTGCTTCGGCGACGATGTCGGCTTTGCTGAGATGCCAACGGCGGTGCAGCGTGAGGTCATCGTGTTGTTCAACGCCCGGATCGCGGCCTTGGGCCAGCGCCCGGCAATTCCAACGCTGCCCTGACCTTCACGCACCTTCACGCACCTTCACGGCGATTCGTATGGTGCATGGGGACAGCTGCTGGTAAAAAACAGTGAACTATCCATCGGGGAAGCCGTTGTTCATGTCCGTGCCCCACGCTGCCATCGTTGATCCGAGTTTATTGAAGTCGGTCGACCCCGATGTCGAGGTCATGGAGCGGATCCGCAATGACGACCAAGAGGCGGTGATCACCCTGGTCGGGCGGTATCAGTCCGAGTTGACCGGGTTCTTTTTCCATCTGAGCTGGGATCAATTGGTCGCCGAAGAGCTGGCGCAGGATGTGTTCGTCAATGTGTATCGGGCGCGGGCGCGCTATACGCCGACCGCGCGGGTGCGGACCTTCCTGTATCGGATCGCGCACAATCTGTGGATCGATCACCTGCGGCGAACCCGCCGGCATCTCAGTCTCGATGCCGAGTTTGGCGAAGACGGCCCGCGCCTGTCGGACACGCTGCCGGCGCCTGAGATCCGTGATCATAACGGTCGCGACGGACAAATCCGCGAACGAGTCCAACAGGCCCTCGAATTGCTGCCGGCCGGCCAGCGCGAAGTGTTCGTGATGGCCAACAACCATGGTATGAAATATCAGGAAATCGCCGGGATTCTGGGCATCCCCGAAGGCACGGTCAAAAGCCGGATGCACAATGCGGTACGCGCCTTGCGCGATGAATTGGCCGATCTGGTCGAGGACGATGCGTCATGAGTACGCTTTCAAATTCTCCTAATCGCGACAGCGATCCGTTGCTGCGCGCCATCGCCACCGGGGATGAGCATTGCCCCGATGGCAAGGCGCTCGCCAAACTCGGTCGCCTGATCCGAGGCGAGCAGCCGTCACCCAGCGATCTGCGGACCCAGGTCGAGACCCGTCTCGCCGTTGCCGAGGGCCAGGTCGCCAGTGATGAGGGCGAACGTATCGATCACCTCTATGAGCAGGATGGCACCGATCCCGAACTTGGTCGCCTGCGCCATCTGTTCGCGACGATCGCGCCGGCGCCGGTGGATCTGCGGGCGCGAGTGCGCGTGCAGCTGATGGCCTCCAGCCGCTTGGCTCCGATCACCTCCGACATGCCGGTCAGTAGTCGCGCCCAGGCCGCGACTACCGCGGTTCGCCATCGTCGTTTACGTCTGGTGGTCGCGGTCGTGGTTGGTCACCTCGCGGCCGTTCTCGTCGTGGCGGTCTTGTTTGCGAATCGTCGCGATCACCCGCAGCCCGACGAGCACAGCGGGTGGACCAACGCGGTGGTGCCACCGGTGATCGAGTTCACCAATGCTGGTCCTCGCGATTGGACGCAGCTGCCGGGATCCGGTTTCGACTTGTTCGCTCTCCGCCAATCCGCGGATCTCCGCGCCGCCGCGCGCCTGCGGTACCATGCCCAGCGCTCGGCTGGCGCGGTCGCATGCGGCCTGCGCTGGCTGCAGACGCAGCAGGACGCTGACGGTCGTTTTGCGCCTCCGCAGGTGTCGTCTCTTCCGCCAGCGCAACTTCTGCCCGCGCAGCTTCTGGCTGCGCAAAAGAGCGACCTTGATCACGACGCCGTGCGCACCAGCCATGCGCTGGCAACCCTCGCATTTCTCGCCGAAGGTGGCGGCACCACGGCGGTCGATCGCGAGCGGATCGATGTTGTCCGGCGGGCCCTGGCAGCTCTCGATCGCGCACCGTTGGCCGTTGATCGCGCCACCGCGCTGCGCCCGCGGGTGCTGATCACGCTCGCCCGGGTCGAAGGCGCGTTGCTTGGTCTGGCGCCGCGCGCGGCCGCTGAACAAGCGCTGACCGATCTCGCCGAGCAGCTTGATCCTTTGGTCGCGCTCGACGGCTTCGCCGTGCTCGCGATCGAGACTGCCCAACAAGGTGGGCTGACAGTACCGCCGATGTTGCATGACCGTTCACGCGAGGTTCCGACCCGCTTACCCGACGCTGGCGATCGTGATGCGGGTCGCCTCGGCCTCAGCGCATTTACCCGGATGACCCTCGGTTATCGCGATAATCCGGCGACCGCTGCGGTGGTGGACAGCTTGGCCGCGCTTAAGCCCGGAATCGCCCTTGAGGCCAATGGAGTCGCCCAGCCGGCCGATACCGACGGCTGGTTGTTCGCCACTCTGGCTCTGCGGGAAACGGGCGGGCCAGGGTGGGACGCCTGGATTTCAGCAGTGCAAACCCGCTTGCTGCCGTTGTTCGTCGATGCTGGCCCAGGGCGGGTGAAGGTATCCCCCGAGGCTGTCCTGACGGCGCCCGATGCGGTACATGCCACGGCGAGTGCGGTCCTCGATCTTCAGGCAGCCTATCGCTACCTGCCGTTGTCCGCCTCGCGCTGACGCACCAGTCACCCACGCGGAATACTTCAATAATCGTCTCCGACATGCTTTTGACGATTGGCCCTCGGCTGGGGCGTGGTTACATGCATCAATGTCCGGACTGAAGACCTACGCCGAAGCGCTTGAGTTGATCGCACACGTTCCCGCCGAGCGGCGGGCCGAGATCGTGCCGCTCGACCATGCCCAGGGCCGAGTGCTGATCACCGACATCCCCTTGGCCGAGGATCAACCGCCTTTCGATCGCGCGACGATGGATGGCTTCGCGGTGGTTCCGGATGGCCAGCGACTGTCTTTTTCCATTCACGGCATGGTCGCCGCCGGCAGCACCTTCACCGGACATCTTCAGCCGGGCCAAGCGGTGAGGATCATGACCGGCGCCCCGGCCCCGGTCGGGACCACGGTGGTGCCGATCGAGCAAACAGACCAATTCGGCACCGCGATGCCCCACGCCAGTCTGACGCATAAGACCCTGTCCACTGCCGTGGTGGTCACCGTCACCGAGCCCAAGGCCGTGAGCCCGGCGCGCAATATCGCTCGGCGGGGCGAAGACGGGCGCGCGGGGGATATCGTGGTTCGGGCAGGCACGGTCCTTGGCCCGGCGACCCTTGCCTGCGCCGCGATGGCAGGCGCCGCCCAGCTGACGGTCGCCCGCCCGCCACGGATCGCGATCGTCACCACCGGCGATGAAGTCGGCGGCCAGGGCGCCGCTGCGATCAATGACAGCAACGGCCCGTTCTTGACGGCGTTCGCTGCGGCGCTGGGTCTACCCGCAGCGCGGGCTCACGCCGTCGACGATGCGATCGCCTTGCGCGCCGCTTTGGTTACTTCCTTCGATCAGGCCGAAGTGGTCGTCACCACCGGTGGCGTCAGTGCCGGTGACAAGGATCTGGTGCCGGTGCTCGCAACCTCGCTCGGCCTCATCACGGTTTTCCATCACATCGCGATGCAGCCCGGAAAACCGGTGTTTCTGGCGCGCCGGGGTGATGGCAAATTCCTCGTCGGCCTGCCGGGCAATCCGGTCAGCGTGATCGCCACCGCGCATCTCATCCTGCTGCCGCTGATCCGCCGCCTGATGGGCTTGGTGCCTGATGGCACCTGGGAGCTCCTGCCGCTGGGTTGTTCATGGAGCAACCCCGGCAAACGGCAGTTGTTCCTGCCTGCGCGGCGGACGGCGGGCGGCGTGGTTCCGATCCGGTGGAACGGCAGCGGCGATCTGGTCGCGGCGGCGGCCGGCGATTGCCTCGTGGATCTGGCTCCAGGAGCCAGTCATCCGGCTGGTCACGTCGTGCCCGTGCTGCCCTACGTCGGCACGCTGACCGGCGCCACCGCCGTGCTGCCGGCACGTTGTCGCTGAAACGTCCGTCCGTTTGGCCAATCCCGCCATCGCTATCATCCGAGCTACCTAACCGGGCTTTCTAGCCGAGCCACCTAGCCGGGCCACCTAACCGGGCTATTGATCGGTAGGCTCAGGTGGCAAGGGCGGCAGGTTTGCCGATCAGACGATGGATCGCGGACAGGATCTGATCTTTAGAATAGGGCTTGGCGATATAGTCGTCACAACCCACCTGGCGGCATTTTTCGTCTTCGCCCTTCATGGCATTGGCGGTCAGCGCAATAACCGGCAGATGCTGATGCTTGGGATTGGTGCGAATCGCTTTGGTCGCGTCGTAACCGTTCATCACCGGCATCATCATGTCCATCAGAACCAAGCGGTAACTCGATTTTTCAAGCTTATCGAGGGCTACCGCTCCATTTTCGGCAATGTCGTAGGTGTATTGCGAGCGAGCGAGGAGAAACGCGATAAGTTTCTGGTTAACTGGGTTGTCTTCGACGATGAGGATATCAGGCATGCGTTGGCTCACTGGTTCCCAGGACTCATAAGTCTACCCTACAAATCGACTTGTTTCAAATGCCAACCTGAGATCGCCCGCCGGGAGGGGTGGCAGGAGCCAGATGCTCGCCGACCAAAAGAAGCGCACCCAGGCTGATACAGCCCGGGTGCGC
>JANYGY010000216.1 GCA_025362255.1 Planctomycetales bacterium | reverse complement strand
GCTTCTTCAGCGGCGTAAAGACCCGCGGAAGCAGAGAGAAGGAGCAAGGCCGGCAAGGCCATCAGCAGGAAACGACGCATGGAGCAGTCCTCTCAAGGGCTGGGCCGACAAGGCCTCGGGGAGATGTGAGGAGCAAGTATTCGGATCCACTGCAGCAGCGGCAAGACCGACGCGCCGACGACATGACGTCTGTGTGGCACATGTGCACCAGCGCAGCCGGTGTCACTTTCCGATGCAGAATCGCTGAAATATCGCATTCAAAACGTCATCGTCTGAGGTCGTGCCGACAAGCTCGGCGAGTCCATCGGCGGCACGACGCAGATCATCGGCGAGCAGGTCATCGCGTTCATCGGGGTGATTCAGCAGCGTCAGCGCAGCATGCAGACGATGAATGGCCGTGCGCAATAAATCATGTTGGCGCGCACTGCCGGTGGCGTGGGGCGCCAGACGCTGAGCGAGGAATCCGCGTAATGTGTCCAGACCACGGCCATCGAGCGTGCTGACGGAAAGCACCGCGCGTGGATCAGAACCCGCGTTGAGATCGGCTTTGGTGGCGATGATCACCAAGCGTTCGCGCGGCAGACCGTGTGCGTCTTCGAGCGTATTCGGCAGGGGTGCATCTGGAGCAGCGCAGGCGACGATCACATCGGCGTGCGCAGCGATTTCCCGGCCGCGATCGATGGCTGCCTGGTCGAGTCGGTCGGCGACAGCGTGCGCCTGTTCAGCGGTCGTGAGCCATCCCGCGGTATCGATCAACCGGACGTTTCGGCCATCGAGAGTCACGGTGGCTTCGAGATGATCACGGGTCGTGCCGGCGATCGGACTGATCAATGCCGGTTCGCCGCTGAGGGCGGCGAACAGCGCGGATTTTCCAGCATTCGGCGCACCGACCAGGCAGATGAGCGGGATGTGCCCGGTGGTCGCGGCAGTGATCAGCCATTTGGCGAGTTCGGCGGTGATGGATTCCAGCTCAGTGATAAATGCTGCCGCATCCCATGGCCGAACGTCATGCTCGTCGAGAAAATCGAGGCCCGATTCAACCAGGGCGCGCAGGTGCAGCAGGCGCGTGCGCAGGGGGGCGAGATCCTCGGCCAAGGTGCAGCGCAGACGAGCTAAAGCCACAGCTGCGCCCACCGCGTCAGTGGCCTGGGTCAAGGCGAGCACGGCTTCGGCGCGATCGAGACCCAGGCGACCGGTGGCCACGGCCTGACGCATGAATGCTCCCGGCGCTGCCGGCGTGGCACCCACCGCGCACAACGTGCTCACCAACAGATCGACCAGATCGGCGGCGCCGGGAATGACGATCTCGATCAGGTCATGGCCGGTGGCGGTGCGCGGGCCCCGGCGGTACATGGTGCGCACGGGACACACGCCACCGCTGGCCAGTCGCCAACAGGTGACCTCGACTCCGGCGCGCGCCGCGATCGCGAATGCCCGGGGTCCGCTCAGGCGAATCAGCGCCGCCGCGCCGCCGGTGGCACTGGCGCCCGCACACACGGTCGGCTCAAGGGCCACGGGCACCACGACGCAGGCGGCTCAAAGAAGCAGGCTCAGGCGGCCAGGCGCCGGCGGATGAATTTGACTTCGATCGTCGAGATCACCGCATTGACCGTGAAATACAGCACCAGACCGGCAGGCATATTGTAGAAGATCAGACCAAACAGCACCGGCATCCAGCGCATGCTTTTCGCCATCTGTTCCTGCATCGGATCACCACCGGCGGCGGTCACCGGAATCGGCGTGGTCAGGCCCATCCAGATGGTCACGGCGATGTAGATCAGCGGCAACGGATTCAGGCTGAGCACCCAGCCATGGAGGAATGCCAACGGCATGCCCCACACCTGGTCGGGCAACGTGAGATCGGAGACCCACAGGAACGATGCGCCACGCATGTCGGCGTTATATTGGAAAGTCTGATACAAGGCGATGAAGATCGGCATCTGGATGAGCAATGGCAGGCAGCCGCCAAGTGGATTGACGCCGTTCTTCTTCCACAATTCCATCTGCTTTTGCGCGAGCTTGGCTTTGTCGGTCTTATATTGCTCTTGAATGTATTTCAGTTCCGGCGCGAGTTTCTGCATCTTGATCATGCTCGCATGCTGCTTCCAGGTCAGGCGGAACAGCGCGGCCTTGACGAGCAGGGTGAGCAGGATCACGGCGACCGCGTAATTCGGCACCACCATGACGATCCAGCCCAGGACCATCGTCAGCAAGCGGGTTGGAAAGATGAAAAATTTGTGCATCGCATCGGTCAGTTCGATGCGCTGCTCAGCCGGACTCAACGATTTGAGATCGGCATTCGACATGCCCGACGCACTGACCGTCCAGTTCGCATCAAGGGTCCGCCCTGGTGGGACTTGGATGGCCCCAAAGCTGACATTCAGACGGCCCTGGTGATCCTGATGCTGTTGGGTGGTAAAACCGCAAACATCGGCGCGCCAGGCGGCGGTGCTGTCGGGGGCGCTGGGGCCGCCCAGTGGGCCGTTGGCGGGTGGTGCGGCCTCGGGGCCGGCGGCCACCGGGAGGACTGGCGCTGGAGCCGCAGGACTGCCAGGTGCCACCGGGGCGATCGCGACTTGGCCAGGTCGCCACCAGACGGCGAAGAAGCGGCTTTTCACACCGACGAAATCAACCTTCGGATCAGGATTGGCCACGGTCGCCCAACCCTTGTCGGTGGCCGGTACGGACGTCGTTTCGATCGTTCCGTCCTGATCGCCGCCGCGATGAGTGAAAGCGACCATATAGGCAGCTTCATTCGGCGCGTAATCCTGATGGATGCCGTTGATCAGGGTGACTGCTGGCTTAAGCGCCACGGGGGTGGTGCCGGTATTGGTAACGGCGACCAGGACTGCGAGTTGCGCCAGCGTGGCATGCAGGCGATAGGTCACCGCATACGAGAGGCCACGGCCGTTGCTCCAGGTCAAGGTTGCGGCGTCGGGATTGCGGGTGGCGATCGTCCACGGTGCCGTTTCATTCCCGCGAATGCCCCAAGCCAGTGCGGTCTCGCTATCGTTGCTCAGCCAATGGTGCTGATTTTTGGCGAGGCGAGTGGCTTCTGAGCTGCTTTCGACGCTGAAGGCGGAAAGCACCGCGAGTGCCGGTTTGATTTTATTTCCGGCAGGGTCGCCCTGAACCGTTGAACCGATCGATTCATCATCGTTGCGGTGCAGATGTCGAGGAAGCTTGATCGGGTGCGAGGCCTTCAACTCAAAGCGATCGATCGAGGCGCGCTGAGTGGAGATCACTACTCGTGCAGCCGGATTCTCGATCGTCACGGTCGCGTAGCTGGTGGTCTCTGGAACGGCGACTTGGCCCGGTGCTGGCGGGGTCGCAGCTGGCAGGACCACAGGCGGTGGAGTCGCGACCACGGTTTCCGGCACCACTTCCGCGGTGAGAGCCAAGCCAAGGAAAATGCTGATGAGCAGGATGACGCGCATGACCATGGCCGAGGCTCCGATGAAGGCGCGGGAGCATCGGCCGAGCGTCACCGGGGCAATGGATGGTTCCACCTGGGATAGGCCGCTCGACCGGTCAGAAATGACTGCGGCCCGGTGCATGGCTTCATGCACCGGGCCGCAGTTGACGATAGCCGTTACGCTGGCGCTGATCACTTCTTCGGGGCGAAGCTCTTTTGCACAAACGACAGGACGTCGTCCTCTTTCAGCGCCAGGATCTGGAACTGTCTGGCGCTGGCCTGTTCGCGCTCGGAGCGCTCGCCGGCGACCAGGAAATCGCAATCCGGCCCGAGGACCTTGGCCACTTGGCCACCGGTCTCGCGGATGAACTGCTCAATGTCTTCTTTGTTGTAACGCTTGAATTCACCGGCGACGAAGAACGTCTTGGGGTGGGTGCGATCAAAGACCGGATTACCGACCAGATCACCACGACCGATGGGATGCAATTTCACATCGTCTTGGCGCAGGATGCGGCAGACCGAGATGCCTTCACGTACTTCGATGGTTTCGATCATGCCCTTGGCCACGTAGCGGCCCTTGTCGTGGGTGAATACCGCGAACATCAGGCCGGGGAAAACCTTGTCGCGGGCGCCGATGTCGAGGATGACTTCGTTGGCGGCGGTCTCGGCGATCTTGCCATCGGGCTCAAGTTCAGTGACCCATTTGAGTTCCAGTTCGAGGAGCTCGCGAATCCGGTCTTCGAGCTGGGCGACCCGGGTGGCACGGCGGCTGAAATCATCGCGATGCTGTTTGTCAGACTTGTCCTTGATCACGGTCAATTCGTCGAGGCGCTTGGTCAGGTCTTCGCGGTCCTTGGCAAAATTGGATTCATCGTCGCTGATCTTCTTGGTGACGTCCTGAAGTTCTTGCTGACGTTTGCGGATGGAATCCTCAAGCGCGGGATTTTCTTGGAAATCACGGCTTTCGAGCTTGCCCTTGAGGGCTTCCATGCGTTTCACCGAGGCTGTGATCAGATCGCTGGTGAACTTCCAGGTGGTGTCCTTCTGCCCGGTCATGGTCACCATCGGATTGTCTTTGAGCTCATCCGCTGGTGGCAGAGCCACCCCGCCGATGGCCCGATCGCCATCGAGGTGGATACGCGAATTGGCCAATTGCAGATCAAGCCGGCGGATTTCGCGTTCGCGCAGCGCGACACTGTCGTTGGCGGCGGCGACGCGGTCGGCCAACGCAATGAGCTCTTTGCGCAGTATCGCGTTGGTTTTGAAGTCCCGTTGTTCAGGGTCGCCTTCAAGGAAAACCTTGACCTGGTTGGACTTGACGATGGTGAGGACGGCAAAGATCAGGGTGAAGATCACCAGCAGAATCATCGCCATGAACGAAATGGGATTATAGCGCACGGGGATCCTTATTCGGGCTCGACGATGCGGGCGAATTGGGCCTGATCGATGACCGGGATGCCCAGTTTGCGGGCTTCGGCCATCTCACTTTCGGCGCCTTCGCCGACGATCAGCGCCACGTAGTCCTTGCTGACTCCGCTGGAGGTCTTTCCACCGTTGCGCTCGATGGCCTTGCGCGCGGTGGATTCATTGACGGCCGTGAAATTGCCGGCGAAGCCAAAGCGCTTGCCCTCTTTGCAAGAGGCCAGGATGAAGGCCCAGGTCGAAGTCGACGGCCGCGCGTCAAAGCGCAGGAATTCGAGCAGCTGGTCCTCGCTGAGGATGCTCATGCCGAGCTTGGTCGCCTGATCGAGGTCAGCGGGAGCATTGGAACCAGCGACCAGGAAGTCGACGTTGACGGCCAGGTCATTGTCGACCGTGCCGCCCGATTCCTGGATGAAGCGCGTGATCTCGGTGCGCGAGAAGCGCTTGAAATCGCCTCTGACGGCAAAGCTGCGAATGTGTTCGGGATCGTACACCGGGTTGTGCAGGTGATCGCCCTTGACCAGCGGATCGTTGCGATCGGCCTCGCTGAGCACCCGCGCGGTCGAGACGTGCTCACGCACCTCGGTCACCAGGATCTGGCCTTTGACCACGATCTTGCCGGCCCGGCGATTGAACACGGCGAATTTGGTGCCGCTGCGCAGATGTTCGGCAAAACCCAGGCCGATCACCACGAAGCCATCAGCAGCCTCGCTGGCGAGAATGTTGCCGTCGATCTTGAATTCGCGATTGCTGGTATCGAGCTGATTCGTGAGTTGGCGCACGCGGCCTTCGAGTTCGTCGATGCGATCATCGAGAACCGCTTTTTCGCCACGCCATTTCTTCTTTTGGACTTCGATGGTCTGCGACTGCTTTTCGACGTCTTCGCGCAGTTGGCGGCGACGATCGTCGTTGTCGCGTTCGGTGGTATAGGAGCGCTCTTCTTCGCGGCCCAGCTC
The DNA here is from genome assembly GCA_025362255.1 of Planctomycetales bacterium. Taxonomy (GTDB): domain Bacteria; phylum Planctomycetota; class UBA11346; order UBA11346; family UBA11346; genus CAIUVD01. The sequence goes on along the minus strand of JANYGY010000216.1, from coordinate 11,614 downwards.
TTGGCGGCGTTCAGGAGCCTCCTTCATCGCATCGGCGAACGCCGACATCGCCTTGTCCTGCAGGCCTTCGTTGGTCTTCAGGGTGGCGCCGTTGGTGGTCAGTGCGCGATCGACGTCAGCGCGATTGGTGCCCTCAAACGTGTCCAGCGGCGCGAGCAGTGCTCGGCGGTTCAGGATGTTCTTTTCCAGCGGCGGAATGCGGTCTTCGACGTGGGCCGCGGCTTCGCGCATGGGTACCAGTTGAGCCTTGAGCATCTCATGCTGTTCATCGAGGCTGGCGCGCTGGGTGTGACGGAAGATGTACAGCCCAAAAACCGCAATGGCGGCCAGCGAGAAGATGACCAGCAGGCTGACCAGCCAGTTGGGAGTTGGAGCGGTGGTGTCCATCGCGCGTGGATCCTTACATCGGCCTAAGCCTGAAGCGGGGCGCCGGAAAACGGGGCGCCAGAAAAAACGGAGCGATAACAGGCTATGGAGCCCTGCCACCGTGAGCCGTGTGACCGTAGAAACGGCTGGGTGACCCTCAATGCAGCCAGAGACGGAGGGGGATTTCGTGTGTGAGCGGGCGAGGATGGGTGGATCGCCCCCGAATCATCAACGCATTTTCGGCTCGTGAGGCGGGACCTGCTGGTCATTCATGATGGCCGTGGATCTGGCTGATATGGCACTACACCGGCCATGATGGTTATTAGGTCGATGCAAACGACGTAGAAAAAGCATCTGCTCGAATTTCGATCTATATGTTCAATTACGAAGCTCTAAAAAATATCATCACTACATCGTGAGGGGCCACTGCACCACCCACGTAGATATCTTAATCGCATGGAGTTGGAATGTACGCGGGGTGTCAGCGTGGGTTCCGTTCGCGGTTGGGAGCGCGATGTGCCATAGGGAAGCAACGAGCACTCGCTCCTTTCTCCACCTTGCCGCAAGGAAATCCCTCCATGGCGCGAACCCCTTTCAACTTGTTAGCTGCCCTGGTCTTGACCTGTGGGTCGAGCCTTTTTGCCGCAGATGAGCCGGTGGTCGCTCCAGCGCCTGCGGCTACTGCAGCTGCGACGACGGAACCCACCGCCGCGGCGGCTCCGGTCCTTACCATCGATCAACGGCTAACTGCCGTCGAGGCGACTGCTAAAACGGCTGCCGACAGTGCTGGTCAAGTGGCTTTCAATGCCGGTGACAATGCCTGGATGTTGACCAGTACGCTGTTGGTCCTGCTCATGACCTTGCCCGGCTTGGCGCTGTTTTACGGCGGCCTGGTGCGACGGAAAAATGTGCTGGGAACGATGATGCAATCGGTTGCCATCGCCGGGATCGTCTCGGTCATCTGGGCGATCTGCGGTTATGCGATCGCGTTCGGGGACGGAGGTTCTGCACAGAATGGTATTTGGGGTGGATTCAAACAATTCATGTTCCTCGATGGCGTCGTCTGGGATTCGAAGACCGGCTCGATTCCCGGCCCCAACGGTGACTACGCGGCGAGCATCCCGCACGGCACCTTCGCCTTGTTCCAGCTCATGTTTGCGATCATCACGCCGGCGCTTATTTGCGGTGCGTACGCCGAACGGATGAAATTCAGCGCGATGGCGATCTTCAGCACGCTGTGGCTGTTCATCGTCTATCTGCCCTTGGCGCATATGGTGTGGGGCAAGAACGGCATGCTGAACTGGGGCTTCAATGACAACCTGGGTGGCGCGTTCGATTTCGCGGGTGGCACGGTGGTGCATATCTCGTCAGGTGTTGCCGCCTTGATGACCGCGGTTTTCCTGGGGAAACGCAAGAATTACGGCAAGGAAGCGATGCCGCCGCACAATTTGACTTACTCGTTCATCGGCGCCTGTCTGCTGTGGGTCGGGTGGTTCGGGTTCAACGCCGGCTCGGCGCTCAGTGCGGGAACACTCGCCACCTTAGCATTCGCCAACACCCATTTTGCTACGGCCGCGGCAGCGCTCACTTGGCCGTTGGCGGAGTGGATCATTCGCGGCAAGCCGACGGTGCTCGGTGCGATCTCCGGCGCCGTGGCCGGTCTGGTGGCGATCACTCCAGCCTGTGGCTTTGTGACTCCGATGTCGGCGCTGATCATCGGCGCGCTGGCAGGAATCATCTGCTTCATCGCCACCAGCTACCTCAAGCAGGCGTTGAAATATGATGACGCACTGGATGCCTTTGGCGTGCACGGGATCGGCGGCATCTGGGGCGCCATCGCCACGGGTCTGTTCTTCGCGCCGACCGCCAATCCCGGCATTGCGGCACTGAACAAGCCGCTGGCGGCGGCTCTCGCAGCTGGAACCCATCCGGTGCTGATGCTGCAACTCAAAGCGGTCTTGATCGCCATCGTCTTGTCCGCGGTGGGTTCGGCGATCATCTTGACGATCGTCAAATTCACCATCGGGCTGCGTCTGACCGATGAAGACGAATTAGCGGGACTCGACCTCAGCCAGCATGGCGAGGAAGGCTATCACGGTCTCAGTTAGTGAGCCGCACCAGCCCCCCTCGCGCCCTGGGGTGGGGGGCTGGTCCATCGCGGGCAGCGAACTAGCATTCCTCAGATTCTCCCATCAAACTTCTCTCTAAACCTTACCAAGGACACAGCCCATGAAGATGATCGAGGCCATCATCCAGCCATCAAAGCTGGAGGCCGTCAAAGAAGCGCTCAATGAAGTCGAAGTCGTTCGCCTGACGATCAGCGATGTGCAGGGTTTCGGGCGCCAGAAGGGTCACACCGAGATCTACCGCGGCCACGAATACACCGTGAATCTGTTGCGCAAAGTTAAGCTGCAGATTGCGGTCAACGATGAGTTCGTCGAGCCCACCGTGCAGGCGATCATCAAGGCCGGACGTACCGGCGAAGAAGGCAAGGTCGGCGACGGCAAGATCTTCATCATGCCGCTCGAAGACTGCATCCGCATCCGCACTGGCGAACGCGGCTCGGAAGCCATTTGAGCTGTTTCCTGGGCGCGCCGAATTCCCCGTCGGCATCGGGTCTTTCGAGCCGACGGGGACGTTGGCGCTCCCAGGAGGTCCGATCGGAAAGGGCCGCGCCGGGCAGCAGTTGCCCCCCGCGCTGACCCGATACGTTGTACCCCCTTCACTTTCAGGCCGGAATCACCGGCCAATCTCACCGCATCACGGAGTAGATGTTCATGCCTTTTGATCCCAAAGATGTCGCCAAAGCCCTGCAGGTGGCCAAAGAACACGGCGCCAAATACGTCGACATCATGTTCGGCGACCTTTTCGGCACCTTGCAGCACTTCACGATCACCGCCCGCCGCCTCGAAGCGCAGCTTTTCGATGACGGCCTGCCGTTCGATGGCAGCTCGATCCGCGGTTGGCAAGGCATCGAAAAGTCGGACATGAACATCAAGCCGGACCCGGCCACGGTGTTTGTCGATCCGTTCCGTGAACAGCCCACCATCTGCTTTTTCGGTGACATCTACGACCCGCGCACCGGCCAGCGCTATACCCGCGATGCGCGCGGGATCGCCGCCAAGGCGTTGAGCTACCTCAAGTCGTCGGGCATTGGCGACATGGCGTTTTTCGGGCCCGAGCCTGAATTCTTCATCTTCGACTCGATCCGCTATGAATCGAAGCCCAACCAGGCGTTCTATTACATCGACAGCGACGAAGCGCCGTGGAACACCGGCACCGACACCGGCATGAACCTCGGCCACAAGGTTCGCCATAAGCAGGGTTACTTCCCCGCCACCCCGGCTGACACGTTGATGGATCTGCGCAGCGAGATCACCACCAACATGCAGACCATGGGCATGGAAGTCGATCTGCATCACCACGAAGTCGCCAGCCCTGGCCAGTGTGAAATCGGCATCAAGTACGGCTCGGCAATCACCGCTGGCGATTTGGTCCATCTCTACAAATACGCGGTCAAGAACACCTGTTTCCAGCACGGCAAGACGGCGACGTTCATGCCCAAGCCGATGTTCGGCGACAATGGTTCAGGCATGCACAATCACATGTCGATCTGGAAAGAAGGCAAAAACACCTTCGCCGGCGACGTGTACTCTAAATTGTCGCAGAACGCCGTCTGGGCGATCGGTGGCATCTTGAAGCACGGCAAGTCGATCCAGGCTTTCACCAATCCGTCGGTGAACAGCTACCGTCGTCTCGTCCCCGGCTACGAAGCGCCGGTGAATCTCGCCTATTCGGCGAACAACCGCAGCGCCTCGATCCGCATTCCGCACGTCCAGGGTGACAACGCCCGTCGTTTCGAATTCCGGTGCCCAGACGCTTCGGGCAGTCCTTATCTCGTCACCGCCTCCATCCTGATGGCCGCGATCGACGGAATTAAGAACAAGATCGATCCGGGTAAGCCAATGGACAAGAACATCTACGACTTGCCGCCCGAGGAATTGGCGCAGATCCCATCGACCTGCAAAAGCTTGGAAGAAGCCCTCGACACGATGGAGAAGGACAAGGCCTGGCTCACCGCCGGCGATGTCTTCACCGAGGACATGCTCGAATCGTACATCGCGGTCAAACGCGAAGCCGAAGTCGAACCGACCAAGCTCCGCCCTAACCCGTACGAGTTCTATCTCTACTACGATTGCTGATCAGGAATTCCCCCAGGGAATGCGCGAACCCCCGGAGAAATCCGGGGGTTTTCTTATTTCTCTTGGTCGACTTTAGTCCGGCAGCACTTCACGCGGAGGCGTCGGATGCCAAGCGTATCGCTCCGGCCGCGCCGAGGGCGCGATCAAAGGTGATCGTGGATGCCTGAAGCGAGCGGTGCCGATGGAGGATCAGCCGATCAACAACCCCGGCACCCAGCGACGGCTCCAGGGCCGTGACCAATTCCGCCGGTTCCGGGAGGATGGTGCCGGAAGTCACCATGCGATGCAGGAGGGCACGAGCTTCAGGCTTTTCCATGCGATAGTGTTGCACCAGAGCGTGGTATGCTTCGGCGATCACCGTGTCGATCACGATCACTTGGTCACCATCGGCGTGGGCCTGCTCGAGTCGCTGGCGGGCAATCGCCACGTGATCGGCTGGCTGTCCAACCAGAAGACGGAGCACCACGGACGTATCGAGTCCGATCTTCACGCGCGCTCCTCAGCGGAACCACGCTCGATCGAGGCGCGAATGTCATCGAGGTCGTGCGAGATGCCAGCAGGGACGGTGACGGCCCCAATCCAAGACCAGTCGAGTCGATGCGGCTTCATCACCCACACCGGGTTGCCGTTTACCACGGCCCGCTCCAGATCGAGTTGGTCTCCGGGGTGGACTCCCAATTCGTCGCAAACTTCACGCGGCAGAGTTGCTTGGCGTTTGGCGGTGAGGGTCATCGTGAGCATGGCATCTCCTTACTTTATATGAAGATAGTAAGGAGAGAGCCTTACGAATCAAATATTTTGTAAGGTGAACCCGTTTAATTTTTTAGCGATGCTCGTGCCAGCAGCCGCCGTCGCGCGGGATCATGACGCGGGGGGCGTCGGCGAGGTCAGTGGCGTGGGCGACCACGATGCCGTGATCATCGCTGGGCGGAGCGCAGCCGATCAGGACCACCCCGGTGAGGGCGGCGGTGGCGGCGGCTCCGACCGCGTGGACATCGGTGCACACTAGCCAGCCGCGGTCGGCATCGGCGCTGAGGAGGGCGAGCCGCAGGCTGCGCGGGGTGAAGGGGGCGTCGACGGCGATCACCGCGACCCCCGCGAGCGCAAGGCGTCGGCGCAGAGCTTCAGCCGCGGCGTCGAGGAGCGGGCGCTCGACCAGCAACGCAGCGCGCAATGTGGATGCTTGGCCGGGTGCCACTAGAGCTTGGTCGGATGTTCAAGCAGATCGGCGACCTGCTGGAGCAACCGGCCAGCGGCCCCGCCATCTGCGATGCGATGGTCGAAGGTCAGCGTCAGTTCGGCTTGGCGGGCACGGCCCCAGCCTTTGATCGCGGGATCCCATTCGGGGACGTTTTCAACCGAGCCGAGACCGAGGATCGAGGCCTGGCCGGGCAGTGGGATCGGGGTCGCCCAGGTGAGGCCGAAAGTGCCGTAATTACTGACCGTGGCGACCGCACTGCCGGCATCGCTGACCCGGCCCGCGCGGGCACGGTCGATGACTTGGCCGACCGCGATGGTGAGTTCCGCGAGGCTGAGTTTTTCGACGCCACGGATGACCGGCGTCAGCACGCCGTCCTCGATCTCGACCGCAACCGCGAGGTCGACCGACTGGGCTTTGAGCAGGCGATTGCCGTACAGGCGGCAGGCCAGGGTCGGCTGAGCCGCGAGGGCGACGGCCAGCGCGCGCAAAGCGTAGATCGTCGCGCTGGGACGGCCTTCGATGGTGCGCCGATGCGCGAGCAGCGCGTCCATCCGGGCGGGGCGGGCAACCGTCGCCAAGGGCCGTTGCCACGAGCGCGACATCGCCAGGGCCACGGCTTGGCGCACGCCATTCATCGGCTCGCCATGCGCCAGATAGGCGTCGATGTCGTTGACCGTGACGCGCCCACCAGCACCGGTGCCGTGGATCGTCGCCAGGTCGGATATCGTCAGGCCGGCTTCAAGCAGGCGGGCGCGCACCGCTGGGCTGATGAAGGCGGCGTCACCCATGGCGGCGCGCAAAAATGCTTCGCCGCGCGGTGGACGGCTGCGGATGGGCCGCGGTTCTGTTGCGCTTGAACTCGCCGAGGCTGCCGGATTGGTCAGATTCGGGGCGCCCTGAGCTGGCGTGCCCTCGGCTACATTGAGCAGCGCGATGACATCGCCGACGGCAACCGCGTCGCCCGGGCCGGCGCGATGTTCGACCAGGATGCCAGCAGCCGGAGCCGCGACGGTGAGCAGCGATTTTTCCGTCTGGACCTCGACGATCTCCTGTTCAGCGGCGACCTGCGCCCCCGGCTGGACCAGCCAGGCGACGATCGTGGCCTCGGCTGCGGATTCGCCGAATTGAGGCATGCGGACATCGAGTTTCATCTTAGAAATCCACAGTTTCGAGGACGGTCTGCACGATCCGGTCGGCGTCCGGATGATGGGCGTGATACAATTCAGGATGATACGGGATCGGCGTGTCTTCGGCGCACATCCGCCGCGGCGGCGCATCGAGATACTGGAAGGCCTCGGTGGCGATGACCGCCAGAACTTCGGCGGCAATCCCGCCGAAGGGCCACGATTCGGTGACCATCACCACCCGGCTGGTGCGCGCGATCGATTCCAGGATGGTGCGCGTGTCCAAAGGCCGCAAGCAGCGCAGGTCGATGACTTCAACGTCGAGGTGATGGTCGCGGGCAAGTTTGTCGGCGGCCTCGAGACAGGTGTGGACCATCGCGCTGTAGCTGATCAGGGTGCAGTCGCGGCCACTGCGGCGAACGGCGGCCGCACCCAGGCCGAGGTGTTCGGTAGTCGGGGGATCGAACTCGGCCTTGAGATGATTGTAGAGGCCCTTGTGTTCGATGTAGACCACGGGGTCGGGGCACGCGACCGCATCGCGCAGCATGAAATACGCATCGGCGACGGTTGATGGTGCGACCACCACCAAGCCCGGATGATGGGTCAGCCACGCCTCGGGCATCTGGCTGTGGAACGGACCGCCACCGGGAGTTCCGCCGCCGGGCAGGCGGAAAACTGCAGGGACCGAGCGCCCGGTGCGCCAAAAATAGGTAGCTGCGTGATTGACAATCTGATTGAACGCGACCGAGGAAAAATCAGCGAATTGGAATTCGATGATCGGCCGGGCGCCTTCAAGCGCGGCGCCGATCGCGACCGCCGCCATCGCGTCTTCGGCGATCGGAGAATTGAGCACCCGGCCGGGAAAGCGTTCGGCCAGACCCTTGGTCGCCTTGAACGCGCCGCCAAAAGCCCCGGCGATATCCTGACCGTAGATGAACACCCGCGGATCAGCCGCCAAGCTGTCGCCGAGTGCTAAGCGGATTGCATCCATGTAGGTCAGCTGACGCGGGCTCATGCGCGGAACTCCGTCAGATTGCGCTGACTGCGGGCTGTCCAATCCTCGCTGGCGACATCGGGGCCGGACTCGGCCAAGGCTTGGGTGACGGCCTCGGCAACCTGCTGCTTGGCGGTCTCCCAAAACGCCGCGGTGGCGATGCCTTCGCCCGTGAGGCGGGCCTCGGCCAAGGGCAGGCAGTCGCCGAAACGGGCGCGTAATTCGGGGCCGATATAGGAATTGTCGTCGTGTTCACCGTGGCCGGCCAAGCGCAGCAAAGTGGCCAATACCATCTGCGGCCCGCGACCGGCGCGCGCGGCGGCGACGGCGGTTTCGACGGTGATCCGGCAGGCATCGAAATCGGTGCCGTCGCAAGTGTGCGCGCCAAGGCCGTAGCCGACCGCGCGATCGATCAGGCTGCGGCAGGCGTAGCTGCGATCGCTGAACGTCGAATAGCTGACTTGATTATCCGCGACCAGCAGGATCAGCGGCAGGCGTTCGACGGCGGCGACGTTGATGCCTTCGTGGGCGGCGCCGGCCTGCATCGCGCCGTCGCCGACGCTGGCGATGCCGACGCTGTCGCCCAGGGTGCCGAGATGCCGGCGCGCCATCAGCAAGCCATCGACAACCCCGATCGAGGCCCCCAGATGGGAAATCATCGGCAGTTGGCCCTGGCTCAGATTGCCCCGGTGAACGTTGCCATCACGGCAGCGCATCGGCCCGGTGCGCTTGCCGCAGTAGGTTCGCACGGCGTCAATGATCGGTTCGCCAAAAGCTAAACGTCCGGCGCTGTCGCGGATCAACGGGGCGAAGTAATCGCCGGGTTTTTCTGCCGTCCAACGCCGCAGGCTGAGGGCCGCAGCCGCGGAATACGCCTCTTGGCCCTTGCCACTGAAGACGCTGCCACCGCGGATGTGGTCTTGCCGATAAAGCGCCGCGAGCCGCTCATCGAGGACCCGTGCCAACACCATCCAGCGGAAATGATCGACCCGGTCGATCATGCGCTGCGCCCCCATTGCAGGTAACAGGCGCCCCAGGTGAAACCGCCGCCAAAGGCGACGAGCAGGATCCGTGTGCCGGTGACCAGACGGCCATCGGCCGCGGCCTGGGCCAGCGCCAAGGGCAAGGTCGCGGCAGTGGTGTTGCCGACGCGATCGATGTTGACCACCACCTGCGACATCGGCACGTGCAGCCGTTCGGCAGTGGCTTCGATGATCCGGATGTTGGCCTGGTGCGGGATGATCAGATCCACATCGCTGCCCGCGAGGCCCTGGCTGGTCAGGCAATGCTCGGCGACTTCGGCCATCCGGCGCACCGCATGGGCGAAGACCGTCCGGCCATTTTGATAGACCACCGGTTTCTGGCCGGGCAACGCCGGGGCAGATCCAGTGCACGGCACGATCAGCTCATTGGCCCCGGCGCCATCCGAATGCATTTCCCATCCGCGGACGCCGACCGCGGCGTCGCCAGGGCCGGCTTCCATGAGCACCGCGCCGGCGCCATCGCCGAACAGGATGCAGGTGTTGCGGTCGTGATGGTCGATGATCGAGCTCATCACGTCGGCGCCGATGATCAGGATGCGCTTGGCGCGGCCCGCCTCGATCATGCTCGCGGCGGTGGTCAGCGCGGCGAGGAACCCGTTGCAGGCATTGAGCAGGTCATAACCCCAGGCCTTGGTCGCCCCCAAGGCATGCTGGACCACGTTGGCGGTCGCCGGCATCCGCTGATCACCGGTGATGGTGGCGACGATGATCCCATCGAGGGTCTCGGCGCCGACCCCGGCATTGCGCAGGCAATCATGGCCAGCAGCGATCGCGATCACCGAACACGGCGTGCCGGGCTCGACCAGCCGCCGCTCACGGATGCCGGTGCGCGAGATGATCCATTCGTCAGAGGTGTCGACCCGCGCCGACAGTTCCGCGTTGGTCAGTCGCCGCTCGGGCAAAAAGGTGCCGACGGCCACGCACTGGGCGGTCGCACGGGGTTGCAGCATGGGCGCTCCGGAGCTTGGTGACGACGTGTGCTCGGCGAATGGGGCGTCGCGTGGCGAAGGGATAAGAGATTAGGTCTGGTTAGCCGATTGACAATAAAGCCCATAAACCAAGCGCGTCGCTGTTTCGGAAGGCGTTCAGGAAAGTACCCGCAGCTGCGCAGGCGAGGTTAGGCGGTAGGACCATGCCGATGCCTGCCTCGCCTACTTTGGACCATGGTCTTCCGCCCCGCCGGCACGGTCGCCGGTGGTGGATCGTGGGGATGCTCTGTGCGGTGATGGGCGTTGCCGCCATCACGGTGGTGATGACCGCTCCACGGCTGGTGTGCTGGGGGGTCGACCGCTGGCGCCCTGCGCACGGCGGCGAGGTGCTGATTCGCGGTTGCCAGTTTAGCGATCAAGTGCCGGCAGGTGCGGCGACCGCGATGGTCGTCGGTCGATGCACACCGGCTGAATTCCGGCGGATATGGGTCGGCGCCAGCGGCTACTGGGTGCCGGGATTCGCGCTCGCGGATGGCCAACATGCCTGGGGAACATTTGCTCAGGCACCCGACATCACTTGGCGTCTGGATCTGGTGAACGAGCCTTCACCCGAGGGATTGCCCATCGTGTCGGCGCGCATTCCGACCGGCGTTGCTGAACGTCTGCTAACCGACGTGCTGCTCGATCGCCAGGTGCCGGTAACTGCAGTGCGGCTGTCCAAGGTGAAGCTGATGGGAGAGCCGACGGCCCCCGAGCAGCTGCGATTCCATCTGCAACTCAGTGGTGCCGCGACGGTCGAGATCGGTCGGTCGCCGCTAGCGGTGACGCTTGAGAATCTGATTGCCCAGGTGGCGGTGCGCGTGATTCCCAGCGCCACGGATCAGCGCCTCGAAGCCGCCTTCACGATCGACGATCTGCAGGGCGAAGTGCCTTTTCTCGGTTCGCTGACGCCCTTTGCCGACACCCTGGAAAAACAAGTAAACCAGCGCTTAGGGCAAGAGCTGCCCCGAGCGCTGGTTCCTGTCTGGTGGCCAGCCGCCACCCGCTGGGATCTACAAGTGACTCCCAGGGTGGTGACGGAATATTAGCTCAACGGACGAAAGCGCGAGTCGTGGAACCCGTACCCATTCCAGTCATCGTACCGTCGCTGTTGTTATCAAAAATATTGTCGTCAACTGAACCTTTGGCATCGCGATTGTAGAACTGCCAAGCGGTATACCCAACGGATGGTCCAGATTGATCCGCACAAGTCGCACCCGTGGCACCCGTTTTCGTGGCATTCACATTTCCCACATGACCGTCGGCAAATCCAGCCATGGCAACCGTTTTGTGGTTGGTGCCATCGGCTGAATTTTTAGGACGATCTGCGATCACAACTCGAATAGAATTGGCGTTTGCGGGCACTGACCAGTCGTACGCATAGGCGCAGGCAGCGCCCAGTGTGGTCGCGGTATAGGTAGGAGCCCAAGCGGGCGTCCCAGACGTGTAGGATAGTGAACCGGCGGCTGCCCCGGGCTTTACCGTAGGGCTAGATGGGCAGGCAAACGTTTTGGGGGCCAAGTCGCCGCCAGTAACGGAGGCCAGAAACTCAAAGGTCGTCATCGTCGTGTAGGCGGTATCATCCGGCACAACATTATTGGGATTTGCCAAGGCAGTATTACCCGCAACTGCGGGGCAAACCGGCCAACTCTGATCGTTATCATTGGAATACACCACCATGGCCAAAACTATTTGGCGCTGGTTGTTGCCGCAGCT
>JANYGY010000215.1 GCA_025362255.1 Planctomycetales bacterium | reverse complement strand
GACAAGCAGAGGTAGAAGCGCTCCATGATAAAAGACTCGCGCAGCTCCTCGGTCTTGGATGCCAAGTAGACATCGACTAGGCGATTGGCTTCGGCTTGTTGACCTGACCTGTTGGCGGCCATGGCGGCGGACATCAGGAATATTTTCGAGCCGCTTTGCAAATAGGCTTCTTCGCACACGCGTTTGGCATCGGCGTGGCGATCGTGCTTGGCGTAGACCTCTTGCAGGCAATTGGTGACATAGGTGAGCGTACCGAGATCATTGGGAGCAGCCACTCCACGAGCGAGCGCGCTCCAGCGTTCGGTGTCGGCGATGTCGTTGCGCAACCAGGAATTCCGCACCCGCCATAGGAGTTTGCCCAGATCCTTTTTCTCGGCTTCGAGGCGTGCGTGGCATGCAGGGTCATCCGGCAGCAATTCATAAATCCACCCGCCCGCCTGATCGGTGACATCGGCAGCGATGCCGAGATCGAGCACTTCATCGCGGACACCGTTGCGGATCAGCATATCCTGGTTGCCATTGGCCGCCGTGATCGCCGTCTGCAACCGGCTGCGTACATCGCCATAGCGGTAGAACCAATCATCCCCACTGCGATCACTGCCAATGTCGGAGCTCCCCCAGCGCTCCCCATCACGCGCGGAAAAAGCCCTCAAGTGTGGCCACAAAAGAGCCGGCTCTTGGGTCAGAGAGATCATCTGCGATACCGGGGTGGCGACCTGCCGTACCTCATCGCGGACCCCTGGCAGTGCAGCCGCCGGGCCGCCCAGATCCGGACGCACCGAGAGGCTGAGGCCAGCAACCGCACGGACATCGGGCCGATCAGAGCGGATGGCGGCCTCGAGCACCGTACGCTGCACCGTAGCAGTAGCCGGATCGCCCGCATCGCCTGAAATAGCAGCCAACGCCATGCTGCGTGCGCGTACGACCTCAGCGTTGAGTGAATCGATGCCGGGGATGATGGGCGCCGACATCAGGTGACGCAGCACAGCCAAACGGTGTTCTTGCTGCGCATCGTGAGTGGCCCGTTCAACGAGGTCGACGTGAGCTTCGAGTGCTGGGCGAAGGTCGGCTGGCAGATTAGGGAGTTGTTCGCGTGCCACGCCCGCTTGCTTGGTCGCTAAGGCCCATTGCACATACGCCAACCGCAGGCGGTTTCGATAGGCGGTGATTTCTGGGGTGTCGGGATCCAATCCCACCGCCCGCTCAGCATCGAGAATGGCGTTTTCGAAGCCGACGCCGTCGCTCGGCATGGTTGCCAAATTTTCACGGATGAGGTCCATAGCCGCCGTGCGGCGGGCGAAGGCGTTACGCTCCAATTCGGACCGCTGCGCGATGAACCACCAGCCACCGATGCCGGCTAAGGCCACCAGCGCACCGACGGCTGCCATGCGCCCAGCGCGCACCGCTATCTGTCGCTGCCTGAGACGACGTTGTGCGGACTTCAGCACGGGTCTGACGGCGTCCAGTTGGGCGCCGGTGTTGGCGGTGGCCAGCAATCCGGCGTAGGTCAAATCCTCAGCCACGCAGGCGGCGCGCAGGCGGGCTGCCTGCACGGCGTCCACCAATACCCCGCCCTCGGGATGATCCGGGGCCAGCGCAGCGGCCTTGGCCGCGGCGCTGGCAGCTTCTTCCAGGATGGCATAGGCGGCTGCGCCGTGCACCTCGGCGGTGCGCGCCAGCGTGGCGTGGGCCTCGGCAAAGGCGGCAGTGGCAGCCTCATCATTTACGGCTGAACGTCGCCAGCGGCGCAGGCGCTCGGCACATTCGGCGGCAGTGGGTCGTTGGTCAGGGTGCTTGCTACAACACGCATGCACGAGGGCGACCAAGCGCGCCGGAGCCGTTGGCGCCAGCGCCGCTAGATCGGGAATGCGTCCAGCCGCAGCGGCGGTCAAGGCGCGTGGGATCGACATTTTATGCCACGGAGCGCGCTCCGACAGCACCCAGAACAACGTCGCACCCAACAGCCACACATCGACCGGCGGACGCAAGGCCGCCGGTAGACCGCGGGCGGTTTCCGGGGCAATATAAGCCGGTGAACCGGCGCACATCGCATCGGCGTCATCGTCGTCCGTCAAAAGATGTGCCAGACCCCAATCGACCAGCCAGACTTCGCCGTAGTCACCCAACATGAGGTTGTCCGGCTTCAGATCGCGATGCACCACGCCGCGCTGATGAGCATGGGCCAGAGCATCGGCAGCGGCAATCAACGTGTCGATGCCGATGCGCCAGCGCGAGGCGAGATCCACACCAATGACCGCATCCGTCAACGTGCGGCCCTCAAGATGTTTCATCACCAGGAAATCATTGCCGGCATCGTGAACCGGCACGATGTGCGGATGATCCAGGATCGCCGCCAATCGTCCTTCACGGCGCAGCGCTTCCTGACGCTCGGGGCTCCTGTGATTGACGATCTTAACCGCCACCAAGCGCCCGAGTGCCGTCTGCTCGGCCAGCATGACGGTGCCCTGGCCACCTTCGCCCAACTGTTCACGAATGCGCAACAAGCGGTCCGGTTCCGCACCCACTTCATCACGGGCCCAGCGGATCTCAGTATCGCCATCACCATCCCCATCCGACGCGGCTGTCACCCCATGCGGCGCCAATGGTATCACCTGCGTACCCAACTTGCTCAACCCACGGGTGAGTTCCGCATCGGCGTCATCCGCCACCAAAGCGATCCACGTCGGGTCGGCGGAGTTCAGCGTGCGATCGGTGTGTTCAGCGGACATCGAGAATCATCCTACCAGAGCATGAACGTGCTCTCCTACGAAGGCAATCCGCGATGAAGATTTCAGCCCATGCGGATCTTCTCGGATAGTCGTTTGAATATCATACCGACACCGGTCCCGAGGTTCTGTTCAAGCGGATAAGCCAGGTTCGTCAACGATCGGATTTCTGCGGTCCGGGTTTCTTTTCCAAAAAATAAAAAAACCCTGCAACTATTGAGAGTTGCAGGGTTTATGGTGCCCGGGACAGGACTCGAACCTGCACATCTTTAAGGGATACTAGGACCTGAACCTAGCGCGTCTGCCAATTCCGCCACCCGGGCAGGTGTCGAATTCCG
>JANYGY010000018.1 GCA_025362255.1 Planctomycetales bacterium | reverse complement strand
CTCGCCCATGTGCGAGTAATGACCCGACCCATGGGCGAGCCGCCCATGCCACATGGAACTCCGTGACATGGGCGGCTCGCCCATGTGCGAGAAGAGACCCGACCCATGGGCGAGCCGCCCATGCCACATGGATCTCCGTGGCATGGGCGGCTCGCCCATGTGCGAGTAATGACCCGAATCATGGGCGAGCCGCCCATGCCACCTGAGGCACCACTTAATCTAACAAGGTGACTAAATCGTCGGCGGTGGAAAAGACAGCTTGGCGGTGATGCGGACATGGGCGCCGACGCTCAGTGTTCGATGCTGAGCACATGACCAACATCCTCGATTGCGCCACGCTCACCTGGACGGCGACCGGTCTGCTCGCCAATGGCTGGCAGCTCGCGACCTCCAATGAATTGTCGATCGCGGTATTGCCCGACACGCCGGCGGTTCCGTTTGCGTTTCCGGGATCGATCCAAGGCGCCCTGCGCACCGCGGGCGTGCTGCCCGAATGGACGATCGGCCAGCAGAGCCGCGCCTGCGAGTGGGTCGAGCACCGTGATTGGCTCGTGAGTTCGACCGTGCCGGCGGAGTGGTCGAATCTTCCTGGGCGAATCGTGCTGGTCTGCGCCGGACTCGATGGCTTTGGCGAATTGTGGATCGATCGCCAATTGGTCGGGACGTTCCGCAACAGTTTCATCACCCATGAATTCGATCTCACGGCCGCGCTGGCCACGGCTGGCCCACATCAGCTTCATGTCCTGTTCACCGGCCAGCCGCGTGCGCTGGGTCAAGTCGGCCAGACCTCGCAGATCGTCGAATGGAAACCGCGATTCAATTACGTCTGGGATTGGACCCCGCGATTGGTGCAGCTGGCAATCAGCGACGGCATGCGTCTGGAGCAGCGGGTCACCTCACGCTTGGGTCGGGTGCTCTGTCGCACGACCTGCGATCATCACGCCGACGTCGGCAACGTGGTGGTCCATGCCGACGTGGCTCTGGCAACCCAGGATCAGCGCGTGCGGCTAGAGCTTAAAATGCAGGGAAGCGTCATCGCCTCAGCCGAGGCTGCCGCCAGCGTGGGCGAACATCACCTGACGATCAGCTCACCGGCGCGTTGGTGGCCCAACGGTTTTGGCGCGCAGCCGTTGTATGATCTGACGATCACGTTGCTCGACGACCAGGGGATTCAGCTTGAGCAGCAACATCGCCGCATCGGATTCAAGGAGGTCCTGTGGCAGGATTGCACGAATGCTCCGGCAGGGGCGCTGCCGTGGATCTGCGTGGTCAACGGTCAGCGGATTTTCCTCCAAGGTGCGAACTGGGTGCCGCTGCAGCCGAATTTTGCGGATGTCACCGCAGCTCACTACCGCGCCAACGTCGCCACCTATCAACGTCTTGGCTGCACGGTCTTACGCGTGTGGGGCGGAGCCGTGCTCGGCAGCCAGGCTTTTTATACGGCTTGTGACGAGGCCGGGATCCTGGTGTGGCAGGAATTCCCCTTGTCGTCATCGGGTCCAGACAACTCGCCGCCGAGCGATCCGACCGCGATCAGTGGCCTGGTCGAGATCGCCACCCATTACATCGAGCAGCGTCAGCATCATGCCTCGCTGCTGCTGTGGTGCGGCGGCAATGAATTGCAGTCGGCCAACAACGAGCGGCGGTCGGTCGGCTGCGGGCGTCCATGGGGGGAAGAGCATCCGGCCCTCGCTGCGCTCGGCCGGGTGGTCGCTCTGCTCGATCCCGGCCGGCGTTATCTGCCGTCTTCATCCTCAGGGCCAAGGTTCATGGCCGACGCCAAGGAGTTCGGTCTTGGTCTGCACCACGATGTCCACGGCCCGTGGGACAGCACCGGGACCCTCGCTGAATGGACCGACTACTGGCAGCGCGATGACGCTTTGCTGCGCAGCGAAACCGGCGTGCCCGGCGCAGGTCCGCAGCATCTGATCGAGCGTTATGCCGGCAGACAGGCGATGCCACCCGACAAGACCAATCCCTTATATCTGCACTGCTGTTCATGGTGGCTGCAAGGCGACAAGTGGACCGCTGCAGGGGGGCGCGCCGATGACCTCGCCAGTTTCGTCAGGTGGAGCCAACAG
Source organism: Planctomycetales bacterium (assembly GCA_025362255.1). GTDB lineage: Bacteria > Planctomycetota > UBA11346 > UBA11346 > UBA11346 > CAIUVD01. The sequence goes on along the minus strand of JANYGY010000018.1, from coordinate 5,544 downwards.
CGCCAAGCCGACCTGTTGGCGATCGCAATCAACGCCTGCCAACAACGTTTTCCGCGGTGCGGCGGATTCATCGTGTGGATGGGTCACGACTGCTTTCCCTGCCCGATCAATACCTCCGTGATCGACGCCGAGGGCACCGCCAAACCAGCAGCCGAAAAAATGGGCGAACTCTTCCGCGCGATGACCAAGCGATTGCTTCACGAGGGTGTTCCGTCTGGGCGATAACCGGCGGAGAACACAGCGTTTTCTGCAGGTGGTTGCAGGTCATTCCGTCCTTGCAAACCACGACCGTGCTCTAACTTTTCGCCTTCCCAATCATGGGCGATTAGCTCAGCGGTTAGAGCATTCGCTTCACACGCGAGGGGTCACAGGTCCGAATCCTGTATTGCCCACCATGATGAAACCCCAGGACCTTGAAAAGTCCTGGGGTTTTTTATTGGCAGCAGGGCTACAGGTTGCCGATGCCGATGATGCGCGGTGCCTCGGCATGCGGCCAAGCGATGGCATATGGCGTACCCGGGAACAGATCGAAATAATTATCACCCAGCACTCGTTCACCATCGAGGTCAAGGCATACGCCCCAGGCGAAGGTCGGGCTGCTGAAGATCGCCATGCCGCGTTCGACCGTCACGGTGACCTGCGCGGGTGTCCAACTCAGTTCGGCCGGCAGCGGCAACATTAGACGGTGGCGGGCCACCACGGTACCCGATGCCGTCAATTCGGCGAAGGCGAGTTGGGTTTGCGGATCGCTCCACGCCGAGCGCGGAAATGAGGCCAGTTCGGTAGCAGCGTTGGCGGCCAACACGACCGTCGCGCGCTGCTCAATCGGATACGTTCCGGCCAGGGCAAAAATTCCGTGGCGCAACACGGCGGTGACTGCGTTCTGGGTGTCATTGACGCCGGTGATGACGATTCGCTCGCCGTCTTCGTGGACCACCACGCTGACCGGTTGAAATGCGCGCCGCACCGGATGAAAGGCCGGCGTCCGGCGCAGGCGGTGATCGACCGTGGTCCAACTGCGGACGCAGGGCCAGACGTCATTGAACATCCAGAACACCGCGGCGCCGGTGGTGACCGAACGCCGCCGACGGAAGTTGACGATGTATTCGCTGAGGCCCTCGCCGTGAACCAAGCCGCCCCAGTACACGAAATCGGCGATGGAGAGCGCGCGCACATCCTTGCCCACCCACTGCATCACCTGGCGATCGGTCGGACACGGGTCGAAGCAGTGCGCAATGGTATTGTCGTGCTGCTGCCAAGCAAAACTCCACGGCCGGTCTTCGCCGGGCAGCAGGCATTCGCGTACCGTCGGCAGACTGTTGGGCCCAATCACGCCGCCTTCATTGGGAAAGCGGCAGGCCATCAGCCGATACTTGCGAAAATCGGTGTCATTGAATCCGAGCGACCAGGGATGCTGATCGCCGACCGTGTCATCGTTGGGAGTCTTCCCGTCGGGTGACCAGGGTGAGCTGGGCTGCCAGTGCCGGGTGCCATCTTCGCGAGCGAACAGGCGCGGCAGCAGGTGATGATACAATTGATGATCGGGCATCGCCGCGTGCTTTTCGTAGCCCCATTCCCAATAGCCCCATTCGATCTCGTTGTTGCCGCACCAGGCGATCAGCGATGCGCGGCTCGCCAGGCGGCGTAACTGATAGGTCGCTTCGGCCTCGATGTCCTTGAAAAAACGCTCGTCGGTGCCCGGATAGCGCGCGCAGGCGAAGATGAATTCCTGCCAGACGAGAATGCCGAGTTCATCGCAGGCGTCGTAGAAAGCTGCGTCTTCGTAACGACCGCCGCCCCACACGCGCAGGAGGTTGAAGTGCTGTTCGGCGGCCATCTCGACCAGGCGCCGCGAGCGTTCGGGCGAGATCGCCGCGGTCACGGTGTCGGCGGGGACGTAATTACCGCCGCGGCAAAAAGTCCGCCGATTGTTGATCATCAGATAGAACCACCGCCCGCCGGCAGGGCAGGGGGATTGATCGACTTCGATGCGGCGGAATCCGATTTTTTGGCAATCACTGGCGATGACCTTGCCATCGACCAGCAAATCAACTTCGACCTCATAGCGGTCTTGGGCCCCATCGCCGATCGGCCACCACAGTTTGGGTTGGGGCACCGCAAGTTGCGCCTCGAGGATCGAGCCTCCGGGAATCGCCTGAGTGTCGCTGACCACCTCGATCCCGGCGCAGCGCACGCGCAGGCGCACGGGCACCGCAGTCGCCCTCAGGCCTTGGATGACCGCCCGCACGCGCACCCGCCCGGTCTGCAGATCGGCGTCGACCGTGGCCAGGGGCATGACTTGATCGAGGCGCACGGCCTCGGTGGTCCATTCGAGACGCACGCCGCCTTGGATGCCGACATTGAGCAACCGTGGTGACCAATCCCAGCCCGCCTCGTTCTGCGGTTTGCGCAACCAGTGGCGTTTGCTGTCGCGGTGCTCGACGCCGGCGTAGCCAGTGCTGGGCAGATCGGCCGTTGCATGCAGGCCACATTCGATGTCGACCGTCAGCAGGTTGGTCCCCGCCTTGAGTTTGGGGCCGACCTCGATGCGACATGGCCGAAAGCTGTTGCTGTGGCGAGCGATCTCTTCGCCATTGAGAGAGATCACCGCGAAGAGATCCAACCCTTCGAGCATCAACCAGGCGGAAGTCCCCATGGCTTCGGCCGGCACCTCGAACAACCGGTCATAGCGCCACCGGCATTGTTCGACCCACCGTCCGGCGAGGTGGCCAAGCCCGACGTGGCGATCGGGCAGGATGCCGAGGCGTTCGAGATCGAGATGAACCTCGCCCGGGACCTGCGCCGAGAGCGCATAGGCTGGATCGCGGTTGCCCGCGCGTGGCCCGCGCTGCGCGTCGCTCCAGCGCAATTCCCAAGAACCGTTGAGTGAGCAGGTGTTGAGCATGGCGCGGATCATGGGTCGTGCGGCGCCACGATGCCATGCCCGGCCCAGACGGTCACCTATCTGATCCCGCCAGGTCGCCGCGCCGCCATTGCGCGGGTGGCGAGCCATGCAGCCGGGCGAAAGCTCGGCTAAAATGGAACGGATTGGCGTAACCGAGGGTCTCGCTGACCGCGCGCACGGGCCAGTCGGTGGTGCGCAGCAGATCCCCCGCGCACCGCAGCCGCCAGCGGGCATGCGCCTGAACCGGCCCGCAGCTAAACGCGGCAGCGCAGGCGCGCTCAAGGCTGCGTCGGCTCATGCCGGCTCCCTTGGCCAAGGCTTCGGCGCCCAGATACCCCGCGGGCAGGCGCGCGAACATCGTGTGCAAACGTGTGGGAAAGCCCTGATCGACGACAAAAGCGGCGGTCAGCACCGATTCGGAAAGGCCATCGATCAAGGTTCCGATGAGCGCGCCCAGGGCCGCGTCCAAGCGGGCGGCAGGCGCACCTTTTTCGGCGAGGCGATCGAGGTCGAGGACGGCAGTCGCGAGCTGCTCGCCCGGTCGCGAGACTTGCTGAGGGGCGGTCACGCCGGGTGCGAACAAGCCACCGGGCAGGCGGAACCACACCGCGTGGAACGAGGTGCCCGGGTGCAGCAGATCCTCGTGCCAGTCACCCGGCTTGATCACCAGGGCCTCACCGCGCGCCAGGGCGATCGGACAGTCATTGAGAGTGCAGCGATAGTTGCCGCGTCCGGCGATGATCACCTCGTGCTCGGCATGCCGATGGCGATCCCAGCCGCCGATGCGCGTGGCCTCGACCTGGTTGATCGTCAGGAAAGCCGGCTGTCCGGCGGCTTCACCGGCAGGTCGAGAGCGCGAACGAACCGTGGGCAGCACCGGCATGCGCCGCACCATACGGGCGGCCTGACGATTTCATGCAGCGGCAGGGGAATAAAAAAACCCCCGGGCGGCCAAGGCCGTCCGGGGGTTGCTGAACCTCGTCGAAAAATCCGGGAAAGTTACTTCCGGACCTCGGTCGACTTGATCCATTTCATCATCTTGCGCAGCTCGCGACCAGTCTTCTCGATCTGGTGGTTCGGCTCGGACTTGCGCATCTTTTCCATCATCGGCTTGCCGGCAGCGCATTCCGCGCGGAAGGCCTTGGCGAACTTGCCCGACTGGATGTCCTTGAGGATGGTCTTCATCACGGCTTTGGTCTTCGGCGTGACGATCTTTGAACCGGTGACGTAATCGCCGTATTCAGCGGTGTTGCTGATGCTGTAGCGCATGTAGCTCATGCCGCCCTGGTACATCAGGTCGACGATCAGCTTCACTTCGTGCAGGCATTCGAAGTACGCCATCTCGGGCGGATAGCCCGCCTCGGTGAGGGTCTCGAAGCCGGCTTTGACCAGCGCGGTCAAACCGCCGCAGAGGACGGCCTGTTCGCCGAAGAGATCCGTCTCGGTCTCATCGCGGAAAGTCGTCTCGATGATCCCGGCGCGGGCTCCGCCGACGCCGTTGCCGTACGCCAGGGCGCGTTGCAGCGCCTTGCCGGTGGCATCCTGATGGACGGCGACCAGGCACGGCACGCCGCCGCCTTTTTCGTATTCCGAACGCACGGTGTGACCGGGGCCTTTGGGCGCGATCATGGTGACGTCGATATTCTTCGGCGGCTTGACGAAGCCGAAGTGGATGTTGAAGCCGTGGGCGACCATCAGCATCGCGCCGGCCTTCAGATTCGGCTCGATGTCCTTTTCATAGGCGGCGGGCAGGAATTCGTCGGGGATGGTGCACATCACGACGTCGGCGGCTTTGACCGCATCGCCAACCGGCATCACGGTCATACCGTGCTTTTTCGCCAGTTTGGAGGTGTCGCTCTTGGGATTGTGAGCGCCGACAATCACCGTGATGCCGCTATCGCGCAGGTTCTGCGCGTGAGCGTGGCCCTGGCTGCCGTAGCCGATGATGGCGACGGTGCTCTTTTTGAGCGGGGCGAGTTTGGCGGTCTTTTCGTAATGGACCTTGATGGCCATGGATGTCTCTCTGGGGCGATCGGCGCGTCCGCTCTGGCGGACGTCCGAAGAACGTGAAGGGGGGATACGAAGGCGCGGAACGCTAGTGGAAACGTGCGGAGGTGCCAGTGGCAAGGGCACTTTACGGATTCTGCGCGGCCCTCTTGCGCGCTGCGAGGAGGACTTCGGCCTTGGCCAAATCAGCCGGAGTGTTGACGCCCAGCACCGATGCCACGTCGTCGGTGATCACCAGTTCAACCCGCAGGCCCTCGCGGGCGAGCATGCCGACCACGTCGGTCAGGTAGTATTCGCCCTGGGCATTGTCGGGTTTGATCAGATGCAGGCAGCGGAAGAGGTCGCGGCGGTTGAACACGTAGATGCCGCTGTTCACCAGGTCGATTCGGCGAGTTGCTTCGTCGGCATCTTTGTGCTCGATGATCTTCACCAAGCGGCCCGCGGCATCGGTGATCATCCGGCCATAGCCGGTCGGATCAGGCATCCGGGCGGCGACGCCGGTACACGCCGCACCGCTGGCAACGTGTTTGGCCAGCAGCTCGGCCAGCAGGCTCGCGGGGGTCATCGGACAGTCGCCGCACAGCACGAGAACCAGGTCGCCGGTGACCACCGATTCGCTGACTAGCACCGCG
>JANYGY010000154.1 GCA_025362255.1 Planctomycetales bacterium | reverse complement strand
GCCTCGGGGCCATGTCCATCGTCTGTACGATGATCGTCGTCTCCAGGCTGGGCCCACAGGTCCAGCCAACCACGCGCCGTGAGTACAGGTCAATGACCGTAGCCAGATACTTGAAGCCCTCGCTGATCTCCAGGTAAGTGATGTCACCCACCCAGCGTTGATTGGGTGCTTCTGCCGTGAAATCCTGCTCCAAGAGGTTGGGCGAGATCATGGTATCAGGCGCTCGACCCGTTTGCGGTTGAGGCGCTGACCCAGTGCACGCAGCTCCTCGGTGATCCGTGGGGCGCCGTCTTTCCCCCTATGCTGCTCAAAGTCACGACGGATCGTCGGGGCGAACCGGTCATCATCAACGAGTCGTCGGAAATTTGGTCGCTTGATTCCGACATAATAGCCTGCTGGCGTGACGTCCAAGACTCGACACATGAGCGTCACCGGCCACGTATCGGCATTGGCGGTGATGAGACGAAATCTCACCCGTTTTCCTTCACGAAGTTAGGCCGCCGCTTTTTTAAAAATGTCCTTCTCCATCTGTAGTACGCGGACTTCTTCACGCAAACGACACAGTTCCGCATTCACATCGGTACGTTGCGACAACGGAGCAAATGCCTGCGCTCCACGCTCGGCGACAGACTGGATCCGGTTGCACATATTCGATTCACCAACCTGTAATTCCTTCGCCGCCTAGCCGATGCCAATGTGCTTGCTGAGGGCACCTACCTCCTGCTTGAAGGGTAACGTCAAATCGACGACGCGAGTCTGGTGATCGGCCTTCCGCTGTGGAAGAAGAGGGTTTGGGGGACTTGGCCATGGTGCCATCCTTGCAGAGCGGGCGCTCTTTTCAGGGTGTCAACCGAACGGGGGGAAGGTCAGAGTGGGGAAATGCGGTTTTGAGGATGACAGAACTTCTGAGCATGGTGAAGTCATATCGAATATCCCTCATCACTCTCTCGTTAGCGCCAATCGGAAACTAAAGTAGTTATTGTAGTAAATGGAGGTGTCGGAAGTTCGCACCCATTGCACCGATCCATCCTGCCATAATTGGTTGCCGCCGTCTCGGTGGCTAGACAGCGGATCAGGACCGTCAGCCATCAGATCGCCGGCGAGTACATGATCCGGGGAATTATTCTTGCCCCGGGTGATCTCCCAGGGGTAGTCGCCAAAGGGAATGTTGGCAAGGTATTGGTAACTGGTGAAGAGACGACCCAAATACGGCATGGTCAAAGCCGAGGCGTCATCAATCGCAACCCCACTGTTAGCGACCCAATTCGGATTTTTTCGGCCCCAGTAATCGCTCGGGCAGTTCCACATCTTCATCGGAAATCCAAAATCGGATTCTGCGGGCCTGACGATTGTTCCTGCTACATTGGTCGGCCAGCAGCAAATAGTTGATGGGAAAGGATCACCCTCAGGCCATTCGCCTCGACGGTCCATCTTGATCCCTATGGAGGCGATCCCCAGTTGACGGAGTTGCGACATGCACACGACTTTTCTCGCCTGAGTGCGCACCATGTTGAAAACTGATAACACCAAGCTCGCGAGAATCGCGATGATCGTGATGACCACCAGCAATTCAAAAAGAGTGAAGGCACCCCGTCGAGCAGAATAATTGAATTTCATGCTGTCCAGAGTAACCGTTGCCGGTCTGTCAAGCATGTACAGACTGGGAATACGTGGGACAAAACAGGATCACCAAACCTGGCGGGCTCTATCCCGTGCCGCGACGGTGGTTCCTCAACAAGCCGCCGCTCGCCGTGGCCGGATTTCAGGTCGTCGAAGGCGGGCATACGCCCCGCAAAACCATTCCCGAGCTTCCGGTGGCGGGCCGCCGTCTCGATCAGTTGGCGATCCTACATTTTGCCCAGGGCAGCGGTCAATGGCACTGTGGCCGTGACTCGGGAAGGCTCCTGGGCCCGGCGATCTGGGTGATCCCGGCCGGCACGCTGCATTGGTACGATCCGGTTCCGCCCGGTTGGTTCGAAGAGCGTTTCCTGCTCTGTTCGGGAACCACGGTTGATGACCTGCTGGCCGCCGCCGGACCATTGCCGATCGGGCCGATCCCGATCCAAGAGGATCATCCCTGCGTGCTGTCGTGGGATCGGCTACTGATGTTGAGCCAACAGGTCACGCCCCTGACACGGATGGCGATGGCCGCCTGTGCTTTCGATCTGGTCACCAGTGTGCTCATGAAAACGGCCGTGCCCTCGCCCCAAAAAGAGGTGATCGAGGAGTATCAAGACGTCGTCCGCCAGACGCTGACGGCATACCTATCGCCGCTGACGCACTTCTTGGATAGTCGCGGGCTGATCGCCGATACGTTCCGCCGCCAATTCACCGCGCGCATCGGCCAGCCGCCGCACGCGTGGCGCAACCATCTCAGGCTCGGACTGGCGCGAAGCATGCTTGAAGATCAGCACATGGAGCCGAAGCAGGTCGCCGAACGACTCGGATTCAGCGACATTCACTGGTTCAGCCGGTGGCTGAAGCGAGGCGTTGGCCCTTCATCGCGAACGCTGAATCAGCACCGTTGAACATACCCCGACTCAACCGCCAACCCCCTCCAACCGGTATGACGTCAACAATTGAGTCACGACTTCAGGTCCGAGGGGAGCATCGAGGCCAGCGCGGCGGGCAAGGTCGTTGACCGTGTCGGCCATCGCATTGAGCAGCCGCTCAGCTTCGCCCGGAGCCTCGGGGACGGTGCCAACACGCTGAGGCGATGGCGTGGTGACGACGATTTCCCAGCCGATTTTCAACAGCAGCAACGGCCCCGCCGCCCGACCCAGGTCGGGATCAGCAGGCAGATCAGCGCTGATTTCAAGCACCGCGAGGCGGAAATGGGTGACGGTGATCTCTGCTGGGTCGTCATAAACCACCGCGCAACGCAGGTGAAAACGCACGTTTTCACCATGCAGGGCAAGTTCCTGGGGACGATAGTTGAGGCTGTAGAGACGATCAGCTTCAATCGCAGGCGCGGCGTCAGGCATCATCACGGGAGGTACGACATTTCGTTGAAACGTGCCAGTGCGGCGGGTGAGGTCTCAGGTTAAACCCAGCCCGCTTGGTGAAAGCGCGGAGCGGAAGCCCACCCCGAAAGGAGACTTGCCAGCGCGCCGACGCCGCTATTGTCCTCCCCCCACTAGAAGGACGGTCACCTGCATGATCCGCGTCGAAGCCCGTAATGGCGAACCCCTTGAAAAAACCCTCCGCCGCTTCAAAAAGCGTTGCGAAAAAGAGGGTCTGACCAAGGACATCAAGAAGAACATGTTCTACGACAAGCCTTCTGAGAAGAAGCGTCGTGAATACCGCAAGCTCGAGAAGCGCATCCAAGGCGAACGCGCCGAAGCTGAACGCGCCCTCAAAGCTCGTCATTGAGCTTCTGAAGCGCCAAGCTTGAAAAACCCACGTGCCAAGCGGCACGTGGGTTTGCTTTTTTATGCTTGCTGCGATTGAGAGGTGAGCGTGTCGAACATCGAAGGAACCTCAACGCAAAGCGATGAGCGACCCCGCCATCATCTGCATCGCGGTCAACACCGTGCCGAGAAAGCCCACCACGGCGGGCATCCCGGCATAGAGAACGCCCACCGACACCACGATTTTCACTGCGAAGCTCAACTGCAGGACGTTGATCTGGGGAATCGCTCGGGTCATCACGCCTTCGGTCATGGTCAGCGCCATAACCGCGGTGAGCACCGGAAAACTGAGGGCCAGGGCGATCGCCCAGGCGTCGGTCATCCCGCGGGCGACGAGTTCACCCAGGCCGGGCGGCGGCGACCACGTGCCCAAGGGCATCAGTTCGTAACTGCGGGCCAAACTTGCCAGCAACAGATGATGGCCATCGGTGGCGAAGAACAGCAGCACCAGACCGAGATGGAGCAAATCGCCCATCGGACCGGCACCAATGTTTGATTCCGGATCGAAATTCTCTGCGGCGCTGAAACCGGCATGGCGATTGATGAGCTCGCCACCCATCTGCACGGCGACGAAATACAACGACAGCAGCCAGCCGAGACACAAGCCCAGCAGCACCTCACGGGTCAGCAACAAGATGAATGACAGATCGAGCGGGATCACCATCGGGCCGGCGCGCGGCGCGAGGACCAGGGCGACCGCGACGGCGAGCAGCGTCTTCACCGTCGCTGGAACAAAGGCGCCACCGATCACCGGGGCGGTGACGAACAACGCGGTGATCCGCGCCAACACCAACGTCAGCGCTGGCATGTGCTGAAACCACGAGGTGAGCGCCTCCAGTTCCATCAGGTCGCCAGGGGAAAAAAATGTCTGGAATCAGAGCGCGCCATAACGAGCCAAGTTGCCGAACAGCTCGGCGCTGTAATCGACCAGCAGGCGCAACATCCAATGACCGAGCAGGGCGAAAACGGCGATCATCGCCACCAGCTTGGGGACGAACGCCAGGGTCTGCTCCTGGATCGAGGTCACCGCCTGAAGCAGGCCCACGACCAGACCCACGACCAACGCCGTGCCCAGCGCGGGCAGCGACAACATCAGGCTGATGTACAGCATGTTGCGCAGGACTTCGATGATCACGTCATCGGGCATGAGGTACCGCCGTTTGCGGTGACTCGGATACGCGCGCAATGGAGTTGAGGCGCATCAACGGGGGCATGGGCAGATGGCCCGCGGAGAGTCTCGAACATGGGCGAGCCGCCCATGCCACTGTGAGAGGCGCGGTGCCCGAGCAGATCAGGCGGTGATCGTAATCGCCGGTGATAGTCGCTTGAACTGCCATCAGCGATAACTCGCGACCAACGCCTGCATCAGCAGCGCCCAGCCATCGACGAGGCAAAACAGCAGGATCTTGAACGGCAACGACACCACCACCGGGGGCAGCATCATCATGCCAAGGGCCATCAAGACCGCGCTGATCACCAGATCGATAACCAGAAACGGCAGGAATATGATGAAGCCCATCTGGAATGCGGTCTTCAGTTCCGAGGTCATGAAAGCCGGCACCAAGGTCATGAACGACACCTCGGCGGCGGTGCGCGGACGCTCCTCCTTGGCCAGATGGATGAACAACGCGAGATCGTTTTTGCGCGTCTGTTTGAGCATGAAATCCTTCAGCGCATCCTTGGTCGCGGTGAAGGCGGCTTCTTGGGTGATGGTCTCGGCCAGATATGGCTGAAGGGCCGAAACATTGATCCGCGTAAAAGTCGGGGTCATGATGAAAAGGCTGAGAAAGAGGGCTAATCCAGCCATCACCTGATTGGGAGGCAGACTTTGCGTACCCAGCGCACGACGCAGAAATCCGAGGACGATGATGATCCGGGTGAAGCTCGTCATCATCATCAGGAATGCCGGAGCCACCGACAACGCGGTGATTCCCAGCAATAAAAGCACCGGCGTCGACCACCCGCGTTTGGCGTCGTTGCCGAGCGAAATCGACAGACCAGGAGCGGTGATGACGGTCGCGGGGCCTGGAGCGGGACTAAGAGCGGGACTAGCAGCCTGCGGCACCGCGAGCACTTGCTTCGGCGCCTGGTCATTCGCATCGACCACCGGCGCGACGCGCGACGACGACACCTGATCGGCCTGCGTTGCGGCCGGAGGCACCGTGAGGGGCGGAGCTTCGACCGCGGCCACAAAAGTGCTCAGCAGGGCCACGAACCAGATCACGACGACCTGAAGCGTCCGCATCACTCGCAAGCAGATCATCCTTTCAGCACCTTGGTCAGCAGCGCGCGAAATGCCGAATCCGGCGGCGCAGAGGGAGTGGGCAGGATCGTAGGCGATGCCGAAGATGACGGCGGCGTTAAAGGTTCATCGCGGATCACGCTGGTCACCGGCAAGGTCGCCAAGGTCGTCAGTTCGTGTTCGCCAACGCCGACCAGCACCACGACATCGCCCAAGCGCACCAGACTGACTTGTCGTTTGAAACCCAGCGGCACCGATTCGATGACTTCCAGGTAGCGCCCTTTCGACTGCACCAGGCGCTTCACGCCCAAGCGTTTGACCAGCCAACCCAGCAGCACGGCCAATGCGGTCACCGCCACCAACGATATGCCGATCGCCAGCAGCGACGAACCCACTGGGGCCGCACTAGGCACGCTACTTTTGGGGCCGGCAGATTGGCTCCACTGAGCGTCGGTGAAGACGTCTTCAGCGGCACCGGTTCCGGCGAGACACCACGACCCGCACAGCAGCACCACTGCCGAAGCCGCTGGAGCAGCCATTGCCGAGGCCGTTGCAGAAGCCGTTGCGTAAATAGACAGCGGGATG
>JANYGY010000067.1 GCA_025362255.1 Planctomycetales bacterium | reverse complement strand
ACCGCGAGACCCGCATCAGGTGACACTGACAATTCCTTAAGCAGTTTGGCGCGCATTGGCTCATCAATCAAGCCATGCCAGCCGACTAAGCCTTGGAAAGTCTGTCCACCATCACGTGCCATCGAGGCCCTGAAGATCTTTTCGTATCCAGCAAGATCCTTGGCTTGGGCAGACGAGGTAACCCCTTGAGCCAAAGCTTCCCACGACCAAGTATCATACTCGCCACCGAACGTCTTGTTCAGCAACGCCCAGGCTTCATCGGGATGACCTGCCAGACGAAGCACAGCCGCGCCGTTGATGGCCATCGACGCATTTTCCGCAGGCGTGCCTGTACCCAAAGACGCCTTGACCGCACTTTGCGCATCCTCAAGGAGTGCTTTGGATTCAAATTGCCTAACTCGATAGATGTATGTATCCGCCGACTTTGAATCCTTGAAGGATTGCCACATCTGCTGAGCCCAGACCGGAACCTGTTCACGAAGCCCCGTGCGCTCAGCGAGATAAAGGGCGGAACCACGCGCCCAATTCAGCGCGTGCTTGGTGAGCTCTTTCGGATGGGCAGTCGTATATTCATATAGAATTTTAGCCTGTTTCTCGATATTTCCAGCTGCACCGACATAAGCGGTGTACATGTCGCCTTCGACGCCGGCCGGCTGGGTCTCGGCCAACTTCTTCAAGGCAGCGAAACGATCGTCGATTTTTTTCAAGGAGTAGAGGTCGCCATAACGTGCCGGAACTGCCCGGCGCATATATTCGACTTCCAGCGGACCGGCTAGAATGGAGTTGCAGGCTGCGACTACAGCGTCGCCGGTAAAATGGGCATGCCACAAAAGTTCACGCAGCCATTGCACCCCCCACAAAAAGAATTCTGGATTGACCATCGCATAATCATGAAGACAGGCCACAAATTGATCCCTTGCGGCATCCAATTTTGCGGCGTCATCGCCCGCTGTCTGGTGGAGAGAACGAGCAATCGCAAGTCCCAAGGTTAAAGGTTTGCCCTCAGTCGCAGCCTTGGACGCGTATAACTGCTTCATTCCGCTCAGAAGTGCGACGTCACTGTTGGCCGTGGCAATCAGTTCATTGAGCAGATCGCCAGGCATATTGCCATCGGCTAGCGTGGCGGTCGCCACCGCCAACCAGGCAGCGGTGCGCTTGGCGGGGTCGGTCTCGGTGTGCGCTCTGGCGAGGGCCAATCGCGCCAAGCGATCTGCCGCGTAATTCCAGCGTTTTTCACCAAGCGCGATTGCGGCTTGGACTGCCGGGATTGCGCCGCCGGTGTTTGCAGCGCGTTGGATCCAGTCGGGATTGTCCGGATTGGTCAAACGAAAGTTGGCATATTCAAGAATCGTCTGCGCCGCCTGATCTGGTTTTTTGGTAACCTGAGCGGCTTCCCACAACCACCTTGGATCCCCGCCTTTGGTTGTCGCCATGCGATAACTGGCATAGGCCTCTTCCGGTTGACCATTCCCTGCCTGAAGCTGCGCACGCGTCCAGCACATGATCGGCAGATCATTCAATGCTGGAGTAATTTTGGTGTATGCCGTGTAGGCTTCCATCCCGAGCTTTGGGGGCATCCGGGTGAACTGTTCAGTGGCCAAACCAACGAGATCTTTATCCCCCGAAAATTGCTTAACCACGAATTCCGTAGCCAAGACCCGAATCTTTTTCAGATCGTCGGTATTCGCGTCGATGGAACTAATCTGCACCAACGCCTGACGTGCTGCCGGGGTACCCGGCCAACGCTTGACCAAAGCAATGAATTCTTTGGCCGCCCACAACGGATCTCCGATAAATCCTTTGACGACTTGTCCAGCCTGCAAAGCCGATTCGGAGGCAAGTTTTGGATCAAGACCAGCGACTTCAGCCGCGGCCTTGTAAGCGATTGCGGCTTTATCGAAATTGCCAGAAGCTTCCCAGAGGCGGCCCAGACGATGATTCGCACCCACAGCATTGGCCGGGGCTTTGTAGCCAGCCGTGATCGCACTGGTCAGAGCGGATGCCGCTTCAGCAACGCGACCTGCCTTTTCACAGGCCTCGGCCAAGGCTGCCCAATCGGCAGGAGTAGCCGCGGGGCCGGCCTTTTGCACTTTTGCCTGCAAGACCGTCACCGCATTGTCCGCAGCCTGATTGGGCGGGGTGACTTCGGCGGCACTGAGATGACTCGCCACTGTTCCAGCCAGGGCCAACGCCAACAAAGTTCTGCTCAATAGTGGCCAACGAGCCACTCTTAAAACTTGAGGCGCCTCAGTGACAATGCATCGCGAGGTCAGCTGCCGAGGACTGAGTGAGGTCGAGGGACGCATGGGGATCCTGAGCGTAAAAGTCATTTGGCAGCACCTGGAGCGGGAGTATCTGGCTTGGCAGCTGGTTTATCTTCAGCGCTTTTTTCAGTGCTCTTTTCAGCACTTTTTTCGTTACCGGAGCGCTCACCTTTAGGAACCCGTTTCTCAAGGGTATTGCGGTATCCACGAGCTTTGGCCATTCGTTCGTAGCCGGGATATTCACGTTCTAAACGAGAAAAGGAGGCGATTGCGGCCTTCACCTCACCGCGTTCACTCTGACATACTGCGAGATTGAATAAGACATCGGCAATGAATCCGGCGTCAGGGTGTTCGCGCAGGATCTGAGAAAAGAAGTCGGCTGCCTGATTCCAATTCTTATCTTCGATATACCAATCGCCGATCTTTCTTAGCGATTCGCCAGCGAATAGGCTATCTGGAAAGGTGGTGAAGACCTTGCGATAAGCATTGATCGCCTGCTGGCGCATACCTGCATCGGAGAGGACTTTTCCCTTTTGCAGGTAATTGATCCGGGCTTCGTAGACTTGACCAATCCGATACAATGCCTCAGGGGCCTGCGCGGCGCCTCGCGGCAGGGAAGCGACCTGTTGATACAATTGAACGGCCCGCGGAACGTCTCCGGCGATTTCTGCTGCCCGACCCAACGCCAATAGGCTGTCACCGATGTATTCCGAATCGGGAAATTCAATCTGGAGGGTGCGACATGCTTTTTCGGCTTCGGGCAAGTCACCTTTCGCGAGGAACACCTTCCACAGATTGTATAAGGTCTGCTCGTGCAGCTGTCGATCGAAGACCCCGGTGGCGGAAGCCGCGCGCCGACAGCCGGCCAAGGCTTCATCGAATCGACGCTGCGCATGCGGCTCAAGACCCATGTCGCGATAAACTTCGCCCAAACGCAAGGCCGCCTCGGCCTGCAGCAGATCCTTTTTCACTTTGAGATTGGCATCATTCAATTGGGTGCCATCTGCCTGCAGGCTGCTTTTGCTGCCGGGAACCATCAAAGCCTGGACCGATCGGACTTCGGCAGCATCACCCACGAGGTGGCGCTGGTCACGATAAATCACCGTGACCCGGTCTTTCAACTCAACCTGCACCGCGCCGGCCACCGGCTTGGCCGCGCTGGCCAGGGGCAGGGCGCCAGTGAAAACACCGCTACGCATCCCGCTTGCCGCCGGGGCGGGCGCAGGAACTGTCCCATCAACCCGCAAGGCTTGAACTTCTCTCTTAGCGGGAACCGATTCAACCAAGGTCATGGTGCGTCGGCTTATCTCGGTCCAAGCTTCTGGCTTATCGCCAACGGGCTCAACGTCCCCCGGTTTGGGTACGGCCTTTTTTGCAGCCTCAGCTGCTTCGCCTTTTGCCGGCTCAACCGGAGGCGGTAGCCGTTCGACCACCACTTCGACCTCGACTTTATCAACCGCGTCGCCGGTATCCTGATCGGCGTCACTGACCCGCATGTTCAAGGTCCCGGCACCGGCATCCAGGATGACCTGAGTGATGGCATCAAGGTAGGCTCCATCGGTCACCGACACCCGGCCTTCGCCGACCGGCTTAAGGGTCATCGTGCGCGGAACGTCGAGTTTGCCGTCAGCAGTCTGGGCATCGATATACGTGATCGTGACTACGTCACCGCCATCACATTGCAGCACTCCATCATTTGGTTTTGGTTGACCGAGGGTGGTGGAGACATTGCTGATGTAGATTTCGCCACCGGTGCGCAAGGGCTGCAGAGTGGTTACTTCGCGATCTCCGTGGGATGTGGCCATCGTCACGGTCACCGGCTTGCCACCAGCAACGAGCAGATCCAAGTCGCGAATCCGCAGCGCGATCGGCTTACCCAATTCAAAGCGCAAGGTTGCGATCTGGGCTACATCGAGAGAGCCACCGACTTGGCCAAAACTGACCATCGCCTGGGTGAAATTGCCTTTGCTGAGATGGGCTTCACCAATTTGAAAGTAAGCCAGATTCGCCCATTGCGAATTCGCAGAGATTTCGGTCACCTGGCGAAAACTCGGGAAACTACGGTCGACTTGGCCTAGGCGAACGTAGCACAAACCAAGTTGATATAATGCCTCTGCCCGTTCCTCGATCTGGGGATTGGGGTCACCTGATCCACCCCCGTCATTGGCAGCCCGGGCGAAATGTTCAGCGGCTTTGTCGAATACCTTTGCCGCGAAGAAGAATCTTCCGAGGTGCAGTCGGACAATGAAACGGGCAGGACTTTTGCCGTATTTGGCCAGGGCGGCCTCATATTTGGCCAGCGCCGCATCTTTTTCACCGAGAGCAAGATATTCCTCGGCTTGCTTGAGTTGCACCTGCACTGCCCGCAAGGCATTGCGGCCAGCCTCAGGCGCGCTTGGAGTCGTGCCGTCGGCCGGCGGGGTCGGATCAGTCTTGGCAGCCTCAGCTGCGATCGCGGTCCTCGAAAGAGGCCCGGACACTGCGACCAGGGCTCCCAACGCGAAAACGACTGAAGCAAGACGGCAGGACATGGACGGTTCTCCTGAACGGACGGGCGACAACGACACGAGCCACGACTTCGGTTCAAACAAAGAGCGGACAGCAGCCTATGTCGACAGGACAAGCTCGCACCTGGGGTGATGCGTTCGCGGTGGGCGGTAACGCACACGCTAGGCGATAGGTGTCTCCTATGGCCATGCGTGATGAGTTAAGCCTAAAGCAGCCACTTATACGGTTGAAAACCGATTATGTGACAGGCTTTTCCAGGTGTCGGAGTCAACCACCTGGCCATTCGACCGTTACCGGTCAAACGCAACTGGGTTCGAGGCCGCGACGCCATGCGAAAATCAGATTTTGGCCAACAGTCTTTCGCAGGTGCGCCACGCCAGCCACTGCATCCGCGGGAGGTGGAAGCAGCTTTTCCACATATTGCCTTTGAGCGGCGTCGACACCGAGCCGTCGCGATGCAAATACCCATACCATTCGCCATGAACCGGATCCGGGAAATGCGCCTGAGCCCAATCATGTACCGCCGTGTGCCAGCGCGCATATTGTGGGTCACCAGTCAATTCGTAAGCCAGCAGCATGGCCAGCACGGCTTCATTGTGCGGCCACCAGAACTTCATGTCGTGCCAATATTCCGTCGGCGGCTTTCCGTCTAGATCGGTAAAATACAATAGGCCTCCGTGTTTGGTGTCCCACCCGCGACGCCACGAGCAATCGACCACGGCGCAACCCAGCGTGATATAATCAGGGCGATTTCCGCGCAGACGGGCTTCTTCAAGAATGAACCAACCGGCTTCGATCGCATGCCCGGGATTGATCAGCCGCCCATCGAAACCGCCGAGTAATTCACCTTTCAGACCAACGGTTTCGAGCACGACGCCGAGATCAGGCTTGTAGAAATCCCGGCGGATCTCCTCAATGCATTCATCGATCAGTTCGGTGCACCAAGCATCCCCGGTAGCAGCCCGAACTTCTTGCGCGGTGACGATCAGAATCATCGGCAGGGCCAAGCCCTTTCCTTGGCGCGTTTCCGGGTCGACCTTGGGCGGCAGCGCACCGGGGGTGCGAACCAGTTCAACTACTCGCCGCAACAAGGCGAGCGATCGAGCCGCATAATCGCCCGTGCCCTGAGGATTCGCCCGGGCGTAACCAGCCATTCCCAGCACCGCAAAACATTCGCTGAAAACGTACCGGCGTTTGCGCAACGGGCGTCCGTCACGAGTCACCCAGAAGAAATATCGTCCGTCCGTATCGACGCAGTGCCGATCGAGGAAATCCAATCCATGACGGGATGCCGCCAGCCATTCCGGGCGAGCTTCCACATCACGATGGAGGCTCGCAAACATCCACGCCAATCGACCCTGCACCCACACCGATTTATCCTCTTGCAACAACTCACCATCACGACCGAAACAACTGAGGAATCCACCGTGTTCGGCATCTTGAGCGCGCGGCAGCCAGAAAGGAATGGTGTCAGTGAGCAGGTCGTTCCGGTATTGATTGCGCAAACTGGTCAGGCGATTGACGTCAAACATGGATATCCTCAGCGAGATGAAATCGCGCAAGTGATGAAAAGGTGAATTCAAGCAGAATTATTGTGATAATCCCCAAGACAATGCGCCAGATCGACTCAAGGTTTGATCGGTGACGTGGCTGCACCACGTGCCATTGACAACTGCGCCGGCAATAACGTCTCCGTGACCGTCCTGTCTAATCACCAAGAGCGAGGCATCCGTGGCGATATCCGCATCAAGGTGACCTTGAGGTAACATAGAATCCAAAGCGGGCATCCAGGTCAATTTATCAGTTGTCCCGTCACCCCAGGTAAGGACCAAGTGACTCGGAGATGAGGTCACTGCAAAATTACCCTGAGTAATCGGGCCGGTTACCGAGGCCGTCACGGATGGGACCTCTGAACCGGAATAAGGCACCAGGACACTCACTAAGCCGCCCATGAACTCAGTCCAAGGCGTGCATGAAATGCACAACTGGGGCGACGGAATGTAGGTATGGTTTCGCCCAGCGGTCGCAATCCACCCGCGAAACGGTTCAGTCGAGCCATGATGGAGCGCGAACTGGGCATTGGGTGGCAAATGGGGAAAAAGCATCAACACATTGCCATCAGGGTAGTTGGTCGTGACACGTTTGGACGCGGCATCGATTAGCACGTCACCAGGTGAAAATTGCCAATTCATTTCGAGTGATGGCGAGCGCACGGCCTCGATGACTCCGTCCTGTACCTCGTTCCAGCGCATCATCGTATCAATCACCACCACGCATCGATCACGAAGCCAGATCATGATCCGATCATGGACTGCAGGAATCCCAACGCCTCCGCCTTGTGAAAACCACCAACCATACGATCCACTCCAATAGCCGCCGCTGTAACGCGACATCATCACGTCAATACCTGGCGCATGCCAATGTTTGGTCTGATCCGGGTTGGCCGTCCACTGATTCCAACCATTTAAAGTGAGTGTGTTGTGAGCCCTGGTACTTTTCCCGTAGGGACCAGCGAGTTCATTTAACGGATTGGGGTTGATTGTTGCCGCATGCGCGAAGTGATAGGTGAAAGAGCCACTATCGATGAGCAATGAGCGTCCATGAGCATGGAGGGTGATCGCATTGCGGCTGAGGTGATTATGAGCACCGAACCAGCGTGTCGCATCAAACGTCACATAGGTCGCAGACGGAGTCCAATCCGAGCGGAAAAATCCCTGGCCAGCATCGGGGAAGAACAAGGATGATGCCGGCGGTTCATCAGGAAGTCGAAATTCGCGACGGAAAACCGTGCGCGAGGCCATATTTTCATCCACCACCAAACCCTGCCAATCGGTGCTGCCATCACCAATGCCACACTCGCGGCCATTCGGTTTAATAGTCGCACACCAATAGGTGAAAAGTCGATCCACCCCCCCGACCGATATCTTGAAGCCAAGTTCGGGAAAGGCTTTTGACCAGCGCAAGGCCTCGAAAAATAGCGGACACGGCACTCCATGATAATGCGGATCGTGTTCGCATGACGAACCATCAGCTTCGACCTGACGAACAAAGGCGTCATTGTACAGACTCACCCCGGTACGGATCCACGTGCTGGACTCGTCGATGTGACGCAAGCGCATGCCGCACCACAGTAGCGCATCCGCCTGGAAGATACGGATGTTACCGCTCGCCTGAAGTCGGGGCAGGATCGACTCGTTGAGTGATCGACGTACGGCGGCAATCACCTGATCAATCAAGTGATCGTCGAGGCTCTCGTGATCAAAAAAATACGGCATGAAGGTCAACCACTGCAATTGACGTATCCCGAAACCGGGATGAGCCCCGCCGCATTCACCATTCGGATGGGCAGTGACAAATCCACGAAGATAATCCGTTGCGGCAACAGCGTATTCAGGTTCACCAGTATGACGCCAAGCTGCTGCAAGATGTTCGATGACGGTAAATGAATGTCGCTCAAAATGGAATGGTTGGAGTGTTTCCACATCCCAAGCAATTATATTTCGACGGCCCCCCTCTATTAATGATGCCGCCGCTGATCCACCACCCCAGCGGGCTATTTCAGCCTTGTCTCGTATCGTTTCATTCCAGGGCAATTTCCTGAGAGAAACCATTTCACCCGATTTACCATTTAAAGGCACGGTGATCACTTCATAATCGGACATCACTAGGCTGAATGCCTGGGAAATCAGAGATGCGTGCTGAGCCAAGAGCTTGCGGATAAAAATCATAGGTGATTCCTTATTCCCCGGTGAGTGTTCAATTCAATAATGATTGATAATCTAACATTTAATAGTTCAGCCGAACCGAAAAAAACACCTCACCTTTAAAAAAGGTGAGGTGGGGAGATAGAGAAAATAAAAAAGAGTCAACATATGACGAAAACGCCTTGAATCGCGATCCGCGCTCAACGCGCAGATCGTGATTCAAGGCCAAGCTCATACGGAAGTGGTGCAGTGGACTTTCCACGGTTTATTCGAGGCTGACGCCGGGACTTGGATTTCCCAAGCACCTGATTCGAGCTGCCGGCACGGCAATGGAGATGAGTCCGAATGACGGGCCTTGAGGATGGGCTTTTGGCTGTAAATCACCAGGGTTATCGTGCGCGTAGGTCCAAGTGGCGCGCCATCGGTTATGCTGCCGGAAATATCGAGTTCGTCACCCGATTTCGCCAGCTTGAACGCACTTTGGCAAAATTTATTTAATTTATAATCGTTGGTCATGCCGTCATCTTCGTACAAGTCGCCGGTACCATCAGCACCGGTATAGACTTCGAGCGTCAATTCCGCGCAGTGGGCGGCATGCAACGGTGCATCTGGTGACTGACGCGGAATGATACTCCCGGCTTTGACATATACCGGAACATCATCGAGCTTGACCGGACGTTGGAATTCAACTCCACCGGTCACGAATTGATTCGTCTGGAAGGCCCACCAGCCGCCTGGAGGAAGGTAGACCGGACGTTCGGCCGCATCCGAAAGCATCGGAGCGACCAGCATCTTGGCCCCGAAATAGTATTCATCATAACGATAGGCTGCTTCGTTCTCGGCATCTTCGAGAAACAGGGCGCGAACCATGGGAACACCGGTGACATTATGGCAGCGAGCAGCGGTGTAGATATATGGCAGCAAGCTATGCCGAACACGCAACCAATTGCGACAGGCACCGCCAACCAAGGCATCGTAATCATAAGGCTTGCGACTACCGCAACCAGGCGCGCAGTGGAACCGCAAAATAGGTCCAAAGACTCCAAATTGCAGCCACCGCAGGTACTGAACCGGATTGATGATCTTTTCGCCTGCCGGATTATCCTCAAGTTTATCCGATCCAAGCATGAAGCCACCAATGTCATGGCTGATGTACGACATTCCTACACCACCAGCTCGGATGGTGAATTCGCACTGCAGCTTCAAGACATGATAGTCGGAACTGGCATCACCGGTGAAGAATGATCCATAGCGATGTGAGCCCAGACCGCCGTAACGACCCAGCAGCATCCCACGTCGATTG
>JANYGY010000061.1 GCA_025362255.1 Planctomycetales bacterium | reverse complement strand
GCTTCTTCGGCATTCGCCCGATTGAGGGGGGAAACCGACATCGACATCACCGCGCAAAGAGGAAGGCATCGCACCAAGGTCGGAACCACTTTGGCGAGACGATACGGGCAGGAGA
Source organism: Planctomycetales bacterium (assembly GCA_025362255.1). Taxonomy (GTDB): domain Bacteria; phylum Planctomycetota; class UBA11346; order UBA11346; family UBA11346; genus CAIUVD01. The sequence continues at coordinate 10,597 of JANYGY010000061.1, read as the reverse complement.
AAGTCGTGGGCATGGCGGATCCAGGGGTCAAGTCGTCGGTGCATTTCATGGGTGGGCCTGTGCAGGCCTGCCGAGGCAGAAAACGCGGCGCTGATCTAATTGATAACGATCTATCATTATCAATCAAATCAAATGCGTTTTCGGACGAGGAGTTTCGACTCGCCTCCGGATCGATGCGTTTTTTACAAAAGAAACGTCTGATTGATGCCTAACAGGCTGCGGAATTCCCGGCCTGTTAGCACATCATACTTTCGCCGGACACTGACGTGCCGATTTTCAGCGAAAACATGATGTTTTTGCTCATAAGTCAGGGGCCAGGCACTCCCACAGGATGTGACGGTCATGCAATTCCGATTCAGCGACCGCTTTAACGAGGTCGGCGGCACCTTTCCCAGCGATAGCCCGTCAGAATCCCAGTTCGACGACTCCGTCGCGTTCGCGGGCGGGATAGGTGGGGACGCTGAAGCCGCCCGGGCCGCGATCGATTTCGCCGGTGTCGAGGCGGAAGGTCCAGCCGTGGCCGACGCACATCACCGCGAGATCCTGGATCGGGCCTTTTACCAGCGACACGCCGGCGTGCGGGCAGACGTCCTTCAGGGCGTACCACGCGCCCTGATGGCGATAGACGCCGATGCGGCGTGGACCGACCTGGACGAGTTTGCCGCCATCAGCGGGCCAGTCGGCGGCTTGGCCGACGGGTTTCCAGGTGAGTTCGGGATCGGTGCTCATGTCGGCGGTCTCGTGAAGGCGGTGTGACTAAGGTCGATGGTGCCGGTGCTGTCGGTACGGCCATGGGTGCCCACGCTGGCGGTGCGCGCTGCGGCAGCGGCGGCGACCAGGGCTCCGACGGTGAGCTGGTTCTGCAGTTCCCACCCATCACGACTGCGAAAAGTTCCGCGCGTCTGATGGCGGCTCCAGAATTCGAGCGTGCGCCGCGCTTGGGCGAGTTCGAGGCCGGTGCGCTCGATGCCGACCTGGCGCCACATCAGGGCGCGGACCGAGCGCACCAGATCAGGCACGTCGAGATCTTCGGGCACGGGTGCCGGCGGCTCGACCTGCACCCGCACGCGTCCGGGATGGCCCCCGGCGAGAGCGGCGTCGTGGCCGGCGCGCATGCCAACGACCAGACCTTCGAGGATGCTGTTCGACGCCAGACGATTGGCGCCATGCAGGCCGGTGCAGCCGACTTCGCCGGCGGCCCACAGCCCTGGCAGACCGGCCCGGCCGCGCGCGTCGGAGACCACGCCGCCGCAATGGTAGTGCGCGCTGGGATGCACCGGGATCCAGGCGGTGGTGATGTCTATGCCGAATTTCGCGCAGGCCTGGGTGATGGTCGGAAAACGCTCGTGCAGAAAATTCGCCGGCAGGTGGGTGGCATCGAGCCACACGTGGGGAAACCCACTGGCGCGGACCTCGGCCAAGATCGCGCGGGTGACGACATCGCGCGGGGCGAGCTCGGCCTGCGGATGATATTTGGGCATGAAGCGTTCGCCGGCGGCGTTCTTGAGCACCGCCCCTTCACCGCGCATGGCCTCGGTGATCAGCAGGCGCGCACCGCCTGCGATGTACAATGTGGTCGGGTGGAATTGCATGAATTCCATGTCGGCCAGCGCCGCCCCCGCCCGATACGCCATGGCCAAGCCATCGCCAGTGGCGACTGCCGGATTGGTGGTTTCGCGCCACACCCGGCCACAGCCGCCGGTGGCCAGCACCGTGGCCCCAGCGAGCGCGGCGAACAATTCTTCACGACGATGATACAGCACCCCGAGCACCCGCTGATCGTCCCCGGTGATGAGGTCGATGGCGAAGGCGTTTTCGATCACCGTCACCAGCGGGTGGGCCTGGACCGCCGCCGACAGGCTGCGCGCGACCTCGCGCCCGGTACTGTCGCCCTGGGCATGCAAGATGCGCCGCGCGCTGTGGCCGCCTTCACGGGTCAAGGCGATCGCGCCGTCGGTCCCGAGATCGAAATGGCAGCCATGCCGGCGCAGGAAATCGATCGAGGCAGCGCCTTCGCCAATGATATCGCGAACCGCGATTTCATCGCACAGGCCAGCGCCGGCGGCGAGGGTGTCCTGGACGTGCTTTTCGATCGAGTCGTCACGCTCGCGTTCGGTGGAATCGAGTACCGCCGCGACGCCACCTTGGGCCCACGCGGTGTTCGATTCGGCCAGATCACCTTTGACCAGCAGGAGCACCTCACGCCCGTGATCGGCTGCCGCCAACGCCGCGCAGAGACCTGCGACGCCACCGCCGATGATCAACACGTCAGCATCCAGATGCGGGCGGCGGCGGAGATCAAAACCGACCAGGTGGCGGGGAGCCCAAGGACCGGGCGCGGCGCGAAGCTGCATGCCTCTGACGATAGGCTCGGGCAGTGAACGCAAAAGTACGAAGGGCGGCAGGTGCGTCCCGAACCGGCTGAGCGGCTTCGGTCTTCCCTCACCTGCCTGCCGCATAAGCTGCATGCATCATGACGCTGTCCCGCTTTTGGTATTTTACCGCTCACGTACCGGACTAGGGACGTGCCCGCAGCGTAACGCTCGTGCAACCCCTCGTCCGGTGGACGAGGGGTTGCTTCATTATTTAGGATCCGCCATGCGCCGTACTGCTGACCTTCATGTGCTCGACACCTTGCCGCTGCTGGCGCCGGCCCAGTTGCGGGCCGAGCTGCCGATGACGGTGGCCGCCGCAAATACGGTAGCGGACACCCGCGATCGCATCCGCGGTCTGCTCAGTGGTGAAGATCGCCGCCTGCTGGTGATCGTCGGGCCGTGTTCGATCCATGACTTGGACGCGGCACGGGAATACGCCCGGTTGCTGATGCCGCTGCGCACGGCGTTGGCCGATCGGCTTGAAATCGTGATGCGGGTGTACTTCGAGAAACCGCGCACCACCACCGGGTGGAAGGGCCTGATCGCCGATCCGCATCTCGACGGCTCGCACGATATGAACGCCGGCCTGCGTTTGGCGCGGACCCTGCTGCTCGAATTGGCCGAGCTGGGGATGCCGGCGGCGACCGAATTCCTTGATCCGACAGTGCCCCAGTTCATCGCCGATCTGGTGGCGTGGGCGGCGATCGGCGCGCGGACCACCGAAAGTCAGACGCATCGCCAGATGGCCTCGGGCCTGTCGATGCCGGTGGGGTTCAAGAATGGCACCGACGGCACCCTCGGCAGCGCGATCAACGCCCTGATCTCGGCTGCTGCCCCGCATCATTTTCTGGGTCTCGATAGCGAAGGTCGGGCCGCGATCGTGCGCACCACCGGCAATCCGGATTGCCATCTGGTGCTGCGCGGCGGCAAGGATGGGCCGAATTTCGACGCCGCCTCGACCGCTGCTGCTGCCGCCGCAACCGTCAAGCAGCAGGTCTGCCGGCGGGTGCTGGTCGACTGCTCGCATGATAACGCGGCCAAGGATCACGCCCGCCAGCCTTTGGTCATCGCGGACCTCGTGGCGCAGGTGCGCAGTGGCGGCGATCACCTCCTGGGCTGCATGATCGAAAGCCACCTGATCGCCGGCAAACAGGCGCCTCATGCTGACCGCAGCAAGATGATCTACGGCCAAAGCATCACCGATGCGTGCGTTGACTTCAGCACCACCGAACGGATGCTTACTCTTCTAGCAGACGGAGTAACCGCACCTCGCGTGCGCGCCTCCGCCTGACCGGTCACCGCCGTTGTCACGGCGCACCCCAGCGCAGGCCTTACCCGGCCTGCGTTCGTTTTTATGTCCGTCCGACCCCTCCTTCCACGTGGGGCGGCAAAGAGAGGTTACCATGAGCACCATCCCCGTGACGGCGGAAGGCAAGAAACGGATGCAGGCAGAGCTCGATGAGCTCACCGCCCGCGTCCCCGGCATCGCCAAGGCCATCGAAGAAGCTCGCGAAAAAGGCGACCTTCGCGAGAATGCCGAGTATCACGCCGCACGTGAAGAGATGGGCATGATCAAGGCCCGGATCCAAGAGCTGAAATCGAAGATTTCACGCAGTGAAATCGTCGACGAAAGCCGCATCGATCCCAGCCGCATCGCCTTTGGCGCCACGGTGAAAATGCAGGATATGAAGGACAAATCGGTTGACGAATGGCAACTCGTTGGCGACGGCGAAGACGACGCCCTCGACAACAAGATTTTGTGCATGAGCCCGATGGGTCAGGCGATGTTGGGTAAAAAGGTCGGCGAGACCGTGATCGTCAAAGCCCCGGTCGGCGATCTGAAGTACAAGATCCAGACCATTACCTATTAATGACCACGAGTGATGACCACGAGTGATGGCCAAGAGCGACTGCCATGAGTGACCTCGGCGAGCTGCGTCAGCAGATTGATGGTATCGATCAGGAGCTGGTCCGCCTGCTGAATCAGCGTGCCGAATTGGCGCGCGAGGTCGGCAAGACCAAGGCCCACAGCGGCGGTCCGATCTTCGTCCCGCACCGCGAGCATGAGGTCTTTGTCAAGCTCGGCGCGCTCAATCACGGGCCTCTGCCCGACGCGGCGTTGCGCGCGATCTGGCGCGAGATCATGAGTGCGTCGTTCGCGCTTGAGCGGCCGCTGACGATTTGCCATTTCGGCCAGCAGGGCGCATTCACCCATCTCGCCGCGCGTTTGAAATTCGGCGAGTCAGTGACCTACACCCATGTCGAGAGCATCGCCACGGTGTTCAGCGAAGTCGAAAAGGGGCACGCCGATTATGGCGTAGTGCCGATCGAAAATTCGACCGATGGCGCGATCACCGATACCATCGATGCCTTCCTGGCAACCCATCTGCGGATCATCAACGAGCTGCACCTGCGGGTCCGTCATCACTTGATGAGCAAGGTGCCGCGCGATCAGGTTCGCCGGATCTATTCCCGGCACACGGTGTTTGGCCAGTGCCGCAATTGGTTGGCCGCGAACATGCCCGGGGTCGAACTCGTCGAACTGGTGTCGACGACCAAGGCGGCCGAACGCGCGGTTGAAGCCGATCTCGCAGAAGGCGCCGCCGCGATCGGCAACTCCGAGGCCGCGACGGCGTTCAGCCTGCCGCTGCTCGCCAGCGACATCCAGGACAACCCCAACAACATCACCCGATTTGTCGTCATCGGCACACCCGAGCGCGCCGCCCAGCCCACCGGCAGCGACAAGACCAGTCTCTTTTTCGGAGTCCAGGATCGTCCGGGTGCACTCTATGATTGCCTGCTGCCATTTCATCGCAGCGGAATCAACCTGGGTCGCATCGAAAGCCGTCCCAGCCGCCGTCGCCCGTGGGAATATCTGTTCTTCATCGACCTGATCGGCCATCAACGCGATCCCACGATCCAGGCCGCGATTCAAGAATTGTCGCGCAACACCTCGACCTGCGAAGTGTTGGGCAGCTACCCGCGAGCTGAGCAGCCGCTCAACGAATAGCAGCACTTGCTCTTAGCTGCACCGGATTCGATTTTCGGAAACCTTGCGTAAGCCAAAAGAGGAGACCGATCGGTGCATCGTTCCACGGCAGAACGGGCGGCCCAGCCGGGCAAACTGGCAAACGGCCTGACCTATGTCGCGCAGTTCGCCGCGATCGGCACCGGGGTCAGGCCGACCTTCATCGGCGTCGGTACGATCGTCGCCGAAGCCCAACGCGACGGACGCTATCCGCTACATCGGCATCAGCATTACGAACTGATCGTGCCGCGCCGCGGCGCCTATCGCTGCACCTTGAATGATCACGCGTTGAGCGTGACGCCCAGCCAGTGCTTGCTGGTGCAACCCGGCGATCAGCACGCTGATCAGATCGCGGCCGGCGGTGCCCACGCGGCGCTGTGGTTCGCATTGGCCGGGGCGCCCTTGCTGGCGCGCAACGCTGACCCGCGGATTACGCGTAACCCCGGACTCGACGCCGCCCTGGCCCACCTGATCGAGCAACCGGATGTCCCCGGCGACGCCCTCGTTGCTCATTTGCGCGAATCGCTGGCGCTGGTCTGCGTGTGGCGGCTGGTCCACGCGATTCCTGCCGACGCGCGTTCAGCAACGTTCACTGGTGAATCTGAAGACGACGCATTTCGCGGCGCCATCACGCGCTTGTTCGAGGTGCACGCCGATCGGCCCCTGACCTTGAAGGCAATGGCCTCAGCGCTTCATCTCGGCGAACGCACCTTGACCGGCCACTGCCGCCGGGTGCTCAACGCCACTCCGCAGCAGGCATTCCTCGCCGTGCGCTTAGCTCGCGCCCGTGCGCTGCTGGCGGGCACCGTTCTGAGTGTCAAGGAAGTCGCCGCGACCTGTGGGTTCGCCGATCAGTTTCATTTTTCACGCGTCTTCAAAAAACATTTTGGCATGCCACCGTCGCAACACGCGGACAGATGATCTCCGCGAGAGTAGAGGGTCACCACCACTTTGTGCATCACGGGATAACAAATATAAACAACAATTTTATTAGGTCAGTGACCCTCAAGGAAAATTGATTTCCTGGTCACAGGTGGGTGAGTGATACTCATAAATTGACCCGATACGTGTTAGAGACACGTATCGTGCGTCGGGTTAATGGCGTTGGCACGGACAGCGGCAGGCCATGTCATTATTTCATATGGTTATCAGATATCAGGCCGCAGTGGTAAGCCGATGATCCGCACCCCGCTCTTCTTGACGGCGGTTACGCTATCGCTCCTGGTGCAGGTAGTCTGTGGCTCTGCTAGGTGCAGTGCTCAAGAAACTATGCCGATCTATGCCTGCGTGAGCATTCCCGGCGGGGCCTACAGTTCAGTTGCCCGCTATCAGGAATTAGCCGAAGCTGGATTCACCACCAGCTTGTCGGGTTTTGACAGTGTTAATCAGGCCCTGGCCGCATTGGATTCAGCTCAGGTTGCCGGAGTTACGATATGGGTGCTGTGTCCCGAGTTGGAGACAGATCCCGCGACGGCGATTCCTCGATTGAAGACTCATCCTGCCTTGGCTGGGTACCACATCACCGATGAACCCTCAGCCGTGCAATTTCCTGCGCTGGCTACCCGCGTGCGCACGATCCAGGCGCTGGACCCTCTCCATCCCTGCTACATCAATCTCTTGCCGATATACGCAAGCAATTCGCTGCTCGGGACCTCGGGCGTCAATGCCTATCGAGATTATGTCACTGACTTTGCGAATACGGTTCCCGTACCGATTCTGTCGTTTGATCACTACCCAACCTCGCTGGGCTTTCTTGATGAGGGGGTCTATACCAATCTCGAGATAGTCACCGCGGTGGGCAAAGCAGTCCGCAAGCCGTTTTGGGGATTTTATCAATCGACTCGCCAGGGAACGGCGACCACCATCCAGCCTCCACGCACCTTGGCCGAATTCCGGATCGAATGTTTCAACAATCTCGTGTACGGAGCGCAGTGCATCCAGGCGTACACCTACTGGGAAACCTTTGGCGATGATCGCGATGCGCCTATTGATCGGAATGGAGTACGCACGGCGACTTATGAGCTGGTCAAAACCATCAATCATGAAGTCGCCGCATTGTCCAGAGTGTTCGTTGGCGCCCATGATTTCGAAGTACGTCACGCCGGGCAGACCAGCCCTGCAGGAACCACCGCATTTACGCCCCATGGCGCGGTGACCGGGCTGTCGTTTCCATCGGGAATCGGCCTGCGTAGTGCCGTGGTCTCTTATTTCACCAATGGCGGCGCTGATTACGTCGCGATCGTGAATAAGGATATCGACCATTCCCTGGCGGTGACTCTCGGATTCCTGAATGCCGGCAACCTGACCGAAATTCGTAAGGACGGTGCCGATCGCGCGGTAACCGGCACTTACTTTGAGATCGAAGCTGGTGACATCCTTATTTTCAAAAGTGTTGCAGCCCGAGTGAACCTTCCGCCCACGGTCGCACTCCAATGTGCGACCAGCGGCACGGCCGGCGTACCACTGACCATGTCCGCCACCGCCAGTGACAACGATGGCACCGTGGTCAAAGTAGAATTCTTTGTTGGGTCGGTGTTGATCGAGACGGACACCACGGCCCCATACACCGCGACCTGGGCAGTGCCCGGTCTCGGAGTCGGTTACCAGGTGACCGCCAAGGCGACGGATAATTCAGGTGCCTCGACCGTCTCGCCTGCAACCACCATGAATATCCTCGCCCCCGCGGCGTTGCCACTGAACTGGTCGGCCCGGGATATCGGTGTCGTTGCCGCTGTTGGCTCTACTACGTATGATCAAAGTATCTGGTCCGTGAGCGGTAGCGGTGCTGACATCTGGGGTACTGCCGATGGATTCCAGTTCGCTTCGCGGCCCGTTTCAGGTGATCTGATGATCACTGCCCGAGTGATCAGTCTGGTGAATGCCACGAATTCATGGGCCAAAGCGGGGGTGATGATTCGTGAATCATTGGCGCCCGGTTCGCGCCATGCCAGCACGTTCGTAACTCCGGGAAATGGTCTGTCGTATCAACGCCGCACGATAACGGATCAGGCGAGTGCTCACACAGCTGGTCCCATAGGAACGGCGCCGTATTGGGTGCGCCTTGAACGTATCGGCAATACCATCATAAGTTCATCCTCTCCAGATGGCACCACGTGGCGCCAGATTCGTCGCCAGGCGATCACGTTGGGGACTCTGGTTCAGGTGGGATTAGCTGTGTCCAGTCATCAGGACGGACAGCTCACCACCGCCCGATTCAGTGATGTCCAAATCGTCTCGTCTTCCATTTCCACCAACTGAGGTTTCACATGATTCTATCCACTACCAGACTCTCACTTGTGACTGCCACGCTGGCATTGTCGGCGATACTTGCCGGCTGCGGCGGCGGCGGTGGTAGTGATCCCGCTGCTTCGACGACGACCACGGTGTCGTTGGGCGCTCGGGGCATGCCGGGTACGGCATTGTCAGTCACCGCCGAGACTCCGATTGCTGCTGGCCAACCGGTCAGCGTTCTGATCGAAGCTGCCGATCTGCCAGCGGGTGCCTCGCTCGCAGCCAAGGTCGGTACCAGTTATGAAACCGCATCATCGGCAACCATCACGCCGTTGGCTGCCAATCGCTGGCGCGCCACCATGACCCTGCCTGATCCGCTCGTGGCCAAGACCTGCGTCCTGGTGGCGCTGACGTTGGCCGATGGATCCGTCCTGGAATCGGGCTTGCAGGATTTCGTCCTGGCTCCTTGAGGTGAAGGCTCTCATTTCCAGCTCCACGAAGTAAATCTTCGACCCAGTGTGCCAACCGCCCACGCATGTGATGCGGGCGGTTGGCGATGGTTTCATTGCGCTTAACCAGGTCAGGCGCGAAGTGGGGAACGTTCACATCAGATCGATTCGGATATTTGATGTGACGCTCAGAAGCGGTGCTCACACAAATGGTAGAACTCATCTGTGAGCAGGGCATCCGTTCCGCCAAAAAAATGGGGCGGACGCATCGGCAATTCATTCAATATCACCAATTGCATCACACACGTCCGCCCCGCGCAGAGAGATAACGCGGCACGGGGTCGATGATTTCATCATCAGTCTCCAGGAGACCTGCATGCTGAGATCGTGCTGGATAGAACAGGATTTCGCGCCGGGGAGTGATGGACAAAGGTGCATCTCAAGAAAGCCGTCAGCTGAGCGCAATGCCGGGTCTCCAGGTTATTTTCATTACAGCTGATTTACCCGGTGAGGCGGCATGTCGACTACGTGGGATAGTGAATTCGACCAGATTCTGGAATCAACTCAGGGTCGGTTGCGCGATTTGATCGCGGGCATGGGGGTCCGTCCGCATCAGGTCGATGATTTGGCACAGGAAACCTATCTGGCGTTTTATGAGGGTGGGTCATCACGTCCCTCAACTGTGGAGCCGATGGCGTGGCTGGTGGGGATCGCACGCAATCTGGTGCGTGAACATTTTCGAAAAAATGGTCGTCGATGTCATTCCATAGAGCAGCTGTTGGATGATCCCATCGCGCCATCGTGCGTAGAAGAGGAGGTTGACGAATCTCTTCGCGTAGCGGCCTTGCATCGCTGTCTAGAAGGCCTGAATTCGGAACACCGCGACATGTTGATGCGCTATTACGGCGGAGTCGAAGATGGAACTGCGTTAGCCTCGGCAGTTGGCCGTTCGCCCAATGCCATTCGGAAATTGATGCTGCGTCTGCGTGAGGACTTGCGTGCCTGCATGCTGCTTCGGCTCAAGGTGAGTGAGCGGTCATGAAGACTGACTATTTCCTCGATGATCTCGTGGCTGAATTCATTGAGCAACGGGGGGCCGGGCACGGGTCAATCGAATCACCAGAAATGGTGTCTCTGGCCCAACAGCTGGTCAAGGATGAGAACTTACGACGGCGGCTGCGCGGGCTGCTTTTAATGGATGATTTGCTCAGCCGCGCCTTGGCGCCAGAGCGGGCGGATCTTGGAGGTCGAGTTCGGGACCATCTGCGTCGACGGGTGGCATCTGGACAATTCGTTGCCCGGACCAAAGAAGCCGCCCGAGCACGTCAACGCTCAGCGCGGTCGCGGTTGACGTGGCTGGCCGCTGGCTTTGTCCTGGCGGCAGTATTCGCAGCCCTGGTAATGATGGAAAGCAGTATTGGTGCACCTCGTGCATGGTCGCCATCGAGCCAACGTCACGCCGGCGGAACATCGGCGGTGATCATTGAGCATGCGGTGGATGCCACTGCCTCTGG
>JANYGY010000056.1 GCA_025362255.1 Planctomycetales bacterium | reverse complement strand
CTGCACCCGCGAGTTTGGTGCGTTCTTCTTGCGCGGCTTTCAGCTGCTGCGGGCTGTCACCGGCGTCGCTCATCCACCACAACGCCAACCCGCACACGACCGCCGCGCCGGCGAAGACGGCCCAGGCGATCATCAGGGGTTGGCGCAGATCAGGACGCAGATTCATGGTTTTTCCAAACCGACGTGCGTCGCCGTGATCTGATCGAGCTGGGTCGGGCGAAAGGTGAATTCGATCTTGAACGGAAATTCGCCTTCAACCGCCGGCTTGCCCCCGGTACTTGCCCCAGTGGCCTTGTGATTGGGATCCCACTCGACCATCCGCTGCTTGAGGAACAACGTCGGCGCATCGGCAAGCGGTTTCCATTGGCCGATGGATTCGCGCCACGTTTTGAGGAACTGATCCAGGCCGGTATCAGTCGGTGCGGCGGTGAATTTCACCCGTCCCGACAGCAGCAGCGCTCCACGATCGATCGCGGTGTCGTAAGCTTTGGTCGCTGAATTGGCCGGGGCAGTGGTCGCTGCGCTATTCGGGCTTTGGCCGTCAACCTGATCCGGGGCACCGACGCCCCGGGTTTCAAACTTGGTGATCCACAACTCGGGCGAATCCTTGGTCTGTTCTTTCAGCGCACGCACGGCAAACAGCAGATCGCGACCGGCATAGATTCGCCCCGCGATCGAGCGCAGGTCTTCGGCTTGCGCCTCCTTGTCGGCGTCGAGGGCGGCGAGCTTCTTGACCAGGTTTTCGCGCTTGGATTTCCAGTCGCCGTACGCCGCGATGCTGGCTTGGCGGGCGAGCTGTTCTTCGTGCAGGACCCATCCGGCGACCGCGCTGGCAGCGACCGTCAAGCCGGCGGCGATGTACGGCCAGACCTGGTAACGCGCGCGAAAATCGCGGCGTACCAGCGATTCCGGACGCAAGTCCAAGATCACCGCCTGCTTTCCGCCCAAGGTCGGCGTCGCCAGGGCGAGGCCGACCGCGGTCGCCCAGGCCGGGCCGTCGTGGGGCATGCGGATCTTGTCGGCCGCCAGATGCGCGAGGGGATCGAGGATCGTCACCGGGCAGTTAAAGCGCCGCTGGAGATACGTGTCGAGACCTTCGAGAGCGGCGCCGCCACCGGTCAGCGAGACCGTGCTGATAGTCAGCTCAGGCAGGCGCAACTGCGTGCGGAACCACAGCACCGAGCTGGCGAGTTGAGCATAGAAAGCTTCGGCGGTGCGTTGCAGATCCGCGCCCAAGGCTTTGCGCCCCAGGCTGATGGTCGCACTGCCGGGCAGCGGCAACGGCGGGGTCGCAGGCGCAGCACGACCAGAGGTGGCAGCGGGATCGTCCTCATGGTCATCGAGTTCGAGGACGATGTGATCGTCGGTGGAGTCGCCAGCGGGCGGCAGCTCGCTCAATGCCGCTTGAGCGGGCGGAGCCGCCACGTCGTCTTCGAACAACGCGTCGAAAGCCGCGTCGGCCACGCGTTTTCGTGACGGCATCCCTGGAGGCTCCAACGCCTCAGCCTCTGCTCCTGGCAATGCCGCGCTCTCCTCACCATCGAGGGCCATCAGGGCGGTGTGCGATACCGCCGTGGCGACGGTTGAAGCCGCCGGGCGCATCGCGGTATTCGAACCCGGAGCTTCGCCGCTGAGCTTGCGGCGCTCGGCGGCGGGATGATCGATGCCCCGCACCATCAGGGCTTCGGTGAAGGCGTCGCCACCGATCGACAATTGGCGGCACGCGAGCAGTCGTTGATCGCCGACCAGGGTCACGCTCGTGACGGTGGCGCCGATGTCGACGACCAGCGCCAGGTCGTCGCCGCTGACCAGATTCGCGGCGAAAGCGGTGTTCGCGATCGCGGCCGGGCCATACGCCAAGCGCGCGGTTCCGAGGTGCGCGGTGCGTAACGCCTGCAGCCCCGCGAGCACTTGGCTCGGCTGGCTGATGACGCAGCCGTGGACAATTTCTTCGCCGGGAATCGGGACTTCCCAGGCATCGGCGGCGAGGTCACCGGCATCGTCGGCGTGCTGGGTCAGCTCCAGCCGCAGCAGGCGTTGGCGGCGGTCCGGAGGCAACGGCAAGGTCGGCACGAAGCGGACCAGGGTGTTGGCATCACTGAGATGAACGGTCAACGCACCGCGCCGGCCGAGCAGAGTCTCGACTTCGGCAAGGGTCGCGGCCAGGGGTTTGACCCCGCCGTCGTGATCGAGCCGCGGCACGCTGGCGATGGCGACCACGCGCGCCGCCGCGCCCGCGCGCGACTGCGCGGTGGTGGCGCGGGCCAACGCGATCGCGCGCACGTGGTGGTGACCGATGTCGAGACCGATTGAGAGCTGTGCCATGCGGATCAGGAATCCTGGCGGCTCAGGGCCGGCGGCCTTTGATCAGCGGCGTGCCGCGCGGCGAATCGGTCGCCGCGCCGGTGACTTGGGTTTTCGGTCCAGCCGGATTCGCGGGGTCGGTCATCACCGGCTTGGTCGGATCCATGCCGACGACGCCATCCTGCGGAATCAGGATGCGCGCGGTGTCGCGCAGGTGTTGGATCTCTTCGCCGACTTTGCCGCCGCCCGGATCGACCAGATTGGCAGTCACCAAGATGATCAGATTGCGGCGCTTCGAGCTGCGCTCTTCACTTTTGAACAAATAGCCGAGCACCGGGATGCGCGAGATGAAGGGGGCACCGGTGGTGCTGAACGACTGCTTTTCATCAGCGAGTCCACCGAGCGCGACGGTGTGGCCGTTCTCGACGTGGAGCACGGTTTCGAGGGTGCGGGTCGAGAAGCGGGGCTGGAAGATGTCCTTGCCGATGACGCCTGAACTCGGCGACGGCTGATATTCGAAGCCGTTGACCACGCGACCCTCGTCAATCAGTTCTTTGACTTTTGGTTGCAGTTTAAGCGTGATCACGTCGGCGTTGCGGGCGATCGAGGGAGTGATCTTCAGCTGATACCCGACATCGGTGCTGCCCCATTCAGGAGTCGCGACCACCGATGACACGTTATTGGTCACGCCACTGTTGTTGCTCGATGAGCTGGTGGTGTAGCTCTGGGTCGTGTAATTTTGGATGTAGGTGTAGTTGGTCGCGATTTCGATGATGCCAGTCGCGTTGTTCAGGGTCAGGATCTTGGGCTCGGCCAAGGTATCGAGTTTCTTTTCGGTCTCCAACGCCTTGAGAGTCGCGTTGAGGGTGAACGAATTCTGCTGCAGCAGGCCTGACAGGATGGCCCCCGCGCCGCCGGTGGTGGCCGATGGCAGGATCGGTGCGCCGACGCCGCCTTTCCATTTCGTGCCGGTGGCATCCTGGGCGCCCCAATCGACCCCGAGTTGGCGCAGCGCCTCATCCGAAACTTCGATGAAGCGCGATTCGATGAGCACCTGGACGTTGTTGTAATCCAGCGCGTGCAGCAGGCGTTTGACCTCGCTGATGACCCACGGATTTGCGCGCAGATACAAAGTATTCGATTTACGATCGAGATGCCATTTATGCGTTTCTTGCCAGCCGACGATGATGTCGGGCAACTTGTCGAGAAACTTTTCGAGATCGGTGGCGTTGGGATTCGCTTGGCCGTTTTGCTGGCCGTTTGCGCCGCCATTTGCGCCACCGTTCGCGCCCGCACCGCGGCCATTGGCGCCGCCGCGATTGCCCTGTTGTTGATTGCGCAGGGCCTGTTGCACCTGCGGCGGCAGGCCGGGTGGAATGCCGTTGGCACCCGCGCCGCCGTTGCCACCGAATGCACCGCCGCCGCCATTCGCTCCGCCCTGGCCGGATTGGTCGCCGGTGAAGCTGGTCGCCTTGACCTCGGCTTCCACGTTGGTCAGACCGGAACGCAGGCGGATGATCTCGGTCACCAAGCCGTCATCGGCATCCGACGAGACGAACACCGTGCCATCGGTGTAGCTGAAGCGGACCTTGGCCAGCTTGGCGACCGCACCCAGGGCTGATTCGACGGTGTCATCGACCAGATGCAGCGACACGGTTTCGTCACCGACCGCACTATCGAGCACCACGTAATTGATGCCCGATACGGCAAACAACGTGCGCATCACATCCCAGACCTTGGCCTGATCCTGGTTCAGGGTGATCTTCTCTTGCAGGCGATCCTTGACCTTGGCCCGTTCGAGGTCGTCGATGTCCTCCTGGAAAATGAACACATGTCGTTTCACCCGCGCCGGATCGCGCGGAAAGATGCCGTCTTCGATGGTGTCGTTCACGCCCTCGCCGTGGCGGTATTCCTTGTCCTTCAGCAGCTCGGCCCGTTCGCGGGCGACGATGGTGTTGAGGATGCGGAATTTCAGACGCAGCGTCGCCGGTTCCTTGGGGTAGTCGCGCAGGATGCCATTGCAGCCCTGGGCGGCTTCGTTGAGCCGGTTTTGACCGAGCAAGTATTCGACGATCGCCAAGCGTTTGCGCACGTCGGTGTCGGCGCGCTCGCGGGCCGCCTCATAATCCGGATCGCCGAGGATGAGTTCCTTGCTGCCGGCCTGCTCGTTGAGCACCGCGCGGATGTCGGCCTCTTTTTGCGCGACGCGCAACTCGAGCAGATGGGCGCGGGCAACCTGATCGCGCGGGTGGCGGTTGCTCCACGCTTCGAGCGTGGCGATCGCTTCGCCGTGACGGCCGCTGCTGGCCAACGCGTCGGCGGCGGTGATGGCGGCCTCGGCGCTGTCGTCGTTTGATGAAGTCGAGCTGGTTGAACCCGCTGCGGGAGCCTGCGCCGGGTTCGGTGCGGTCTCAACCACCGCTTCGACGGCGACCGCCGCAGTCGAGTGAAGCAACACCGCGCAGACGCACAGCAGGGCGGGAACCACACAAGGCAGACGAACCACAAAAACCTCCATTCAGGAACTGGATGAACCGGCCGGACAGCGACGCTACATCATACCGCCGGCAAGTGCTTTCGTTCATTGTGCAGAGTGGCTTGCGATTGCCCAGTGTGGCCCGCGCTGTAACCCCCGTGTCACTATGATCGAGCGTACCGTGCTGCACGCCGCCCAACTTGCCATTGGCGGCAAATATGTGGATTTCCACGGCTGGGACATGCCGGTGCAATTCAGCGGCATCACTGCCGAACACCTCGCGGTGCGCACCGCCTGCGGGGTGTTCGACCTCGGCCACATGGGTCGGCTACGCTGTGCCGGCGCGCGTGCGCTGGACTTTCTTGAACGGGTCGTGACCCGCGCCTTGGCGAGCATGCAGCCCGGCCAGGTGCGCTATGGCTTGGTGCTCGCCGCGGACGGCACCATCGAAGACGATGTCCTGGTGTCGCGCGAAAGCGCTGATGCCTGGCATCTGGTCGTCAATGCGTCGAATCGCGAAAAGCTGCTCGGCCTTTGGCTGGGTGATCTGCCAGCCGGAGTTACCTGCACCGACCTGACCAAGAGCCAAGCGATGATCGCGGTGCAGGGGCCGACGGCGGCAGCGGTGCTCGCGCAGGTCGGGCTCGCGGCGCGGCCCGACCCCGTCACCGGCAAGCCGTTGAAATATTATCATTTCCAGGATCTCGCGTGGTCAGGCACTACGGTCCGCCTCAGCCGCACCGGCTACACCGGCGAGGACGGCTACGAATGTTTTGTGCCGACCGCACACGCCGAAGCCCTGTGGCGAGCCGTCGTCGCGGCGGGCGCGCTGCCCTGCGGGCTGGGCGCACGCGATACTTTGCGCCTCGAAGCCGGGATGCCGCTGTACGGCAACGAGCTTGATCGCAGCACCACTCCTGACGCCGCGAACCTCGGCTTCGCGCTCAATCCCCGCGGCGGCTATATCGGGGCGGAGGCTGCGTCGCCCAGCGCGGTGCGCTTGGTCGGCGTTCGGTGCAGCGAAAAGCGCGTGCCACGAACCAGCTATCGCGTCTTCCATGCTGGGCAGGACGTGGGCCGTATCACCAGTGGCACCTTGTCGCCGACCCTCGGCCAGCCGATCGGAATGGCCTATGTGACGACGGCGCTGGCCGTGCCGGGAACCGTGGTCCAGATCGACATCCGCGGCACGTTGGTCAACGCCGACATCGTGGCGCTGCCCTTTTACAAACGCGCGCTCTGATGGGCGTCAGCTACTTGCGGCGGACCCAGACCCTGGTCGCGGATCCGGCGGTGCTGTGGGATTTCTTCGCCGATCCGCGCAACCTCAACGCGATCACCCCGCCGGATCTGGATTTCACGATCATCACCGAGGACCTGCCGCGCATGCATGCGGGCCAGATCATCGAATACCGGGTTAAATTCCTGCCCGTGATTCGCACGCGCTGGGTCACCGAAATCCGCCACGTGCGCGAGGGCCTCTATTTCGTCGACGAACAACGCGTCGGCCCTTATCGCCTGTGGTATCACGAACACCATTTCACGTCGACGCCGCGCGGCATCGAGATGCGTGACCAGGTGACGTACGACATCGGCTATGGCCCGCTCGGCGGGGTGCTTGATCACCTGTGGATCAGCCGCCGCCTTGGCCAGATCTTTGATTATCGCCGCGACGCCGTGGCGAAACGGTTCAACGGGGTGGATTAGCCGGCACCCACTAGCGCCGAGCGCACGTCACAAGCCGACGGCGTGGCGCGCGCGGTCGACGGTGATGCGGGCGGCGCCGCGGGCTTTGGCGGCGCCCTGTTTCAGGACCTCGTCGATGTAGCCCTGGTCGGCCATCAGGCCGGCGCGGCGGGCGCGGGGTTCGGCGAAATGGGTCAGCACGAGGTCGAACAGGGCCTGCTTGGCGTGGCCATAGCCGAAGCCATCGGGACCTTGTTTGCTGGGGTCGAGGTATTTGTCGGCGAGGTCGCGGGTGCGCGGGTCGTTGACTCCGGCGATGGCGCG
Source organism: Planctomycetales bacterium (assembly GCA_025362255.1). GTDB lineage: Bacteria > Planctomycetota > UBA11346 > UBA11346 > UBA11346 > CAIUVD01. Next base: position 3,844 of record JANYGY010000056.1, on the reverse strand, counting down.
AAACAGGCGGAATATCGTGCAGGTCTGCGGATCTTTCACGTCGTTGACTTGCTTCGAGTCGGTCTTGATGCCCATGATCCGTTTGCGCAGCGGCTTTTCATCCATGAACGGATCGATGGTGTTGCCGTAGCTCTTGCTCATTTTTTCGCCGTCGACGCCGGGCAGCAACTCGGCATCCGGAGCCAGCCGATGGGTCGGCAGCTTGAACACGTCGGCGTTGAATTCGCTGTTGAAGCGACCGGCGAGATCGCGGGTGATCTCGATGTGCTGGACCTGATCCTTGCCCACCGGCACGACATCGGCAGCGGGAGCGAGGATGTCGGCGGCTTGCAGGATCGGATAGGTGTACAAGCCGACGTTGGCGCTGAATCCTTTACCGACCTTATCTTTGTAGCTGACCGCTTTATCCATCAACGACGTCGGACACACGCAGGCCAGCAGCCACGCCAACTCGGTGACTTCGGGCACGTCATGCTGGACATAGATCGAGGTCTGCGCCGGGTCGAGGCCGAAGGCGAGGTAATCGACGACCATCTGGCGACAGGATGCGCGCAGCGCCAGTGGATCGCGCATCGCGGTCAACGCGTGATAGGTGGCGACGAACACGAACATCTCATGGCCCTGAGCCTGAAGATCGAGAAATTGGCGGATCGCGCCGCAATAATTCCCCAGATGCAACTGGCCAGAGGATTGGATGCCGGAAAGGATGCGGGACATGAATTGCCTTTCAGCGCAGCGCGCGGAAGGCGTTGAACAACAGCCAACCGATCATGATTAACATATAGATGAAATTATTTCCGATGTGGGTGAACTGATCAGTCCGCCACCACACGTAGGCGAACGCCCCGACGCAGGCGAGGGCCAATGAAAAATTCGCTGCCACACGTTGGCGTTTGGTGACCAAGAGTGCGACATTGTACGTGATCTGGCCGCCATCGAGCGGAAAGATCGGCAGCATGTTGAAGATGAACAGCTGCCAGTTGATCAGCGCCGACAGACTCAGGAATTGCCACGTGATGGTCCCCCGATATGCCCCCGGATCTGATTGGTCGAGCAGATGCATGGCCAGGACGCTGCCCCATGACAGAGCGGCGCTGACCGCCGGCCCAGCGGCTAAAATGATGATCTCACGTCGTGGCAGGGCATCGCGCGTCGAGCTGCATAATCCACCCAGGGCCCACAGGGTGATGGTGACGCCATAGGCGCCCTGGATTCGGGCTGCCATCCCATGGCCGAGTTCGTGCAGCACGATCCCAGACAGGAGCACGGCCATGACCAGAATCGCGGTGGTCGGGTTCCCGCTCGAAGGGACCGACTGGAAAACCATCAACACCAGAAACAGGAATGTCCAATGCACATACAGAGGGATTGGCCCCAGATGACCGAGGTAAAAACGTCCTTCGTTGAGCATGCAGCAGAGGTTAGGCCGCGTTCGATTCCGGCAACGCCGCGCCACACACGTCCGTGGCGAGTGATCCAGGTGTGAAAAACCGGTGTTCTGAAGGCTGTATCCCATCCCTTGCAATGGCACCATCAGCCCGGGAGTCACTGCTCATGGCACTCAGCCTTAGATTGGTTTTGGCGGGCAACGTCTCGTCAACTACGGTCCGCCTGTTCGCCAATGGCGTCGAGGTGCCGTTGGTCGCGGGCGCCTATGAAACCGAGGTGCCGGTGGTCAATGGCATCGTCGCGCTGACCTCGGTCGACGCTGCGGGTCAAGAAACGGTACGCACGGTTCAGGTCACCACCGCCGGCGGCGTCGCCGGTTGAGCGCAGGAAAATCCCATGAACACCATCCTGCCGATTCCTTCCGCCCCGCTCGCCTGCGAGCCCGCCGCCAATCATCCGTACGCTATTCTACCGGTCGATAAGCAGCCGGTTGCCGAGTCGACCTCATTGAGCAACGGCATTCTGCTGGGCGCGGGCACGTTAGCGCTGGCCAGCCTCGCGGGCTGCAAGCTCAATCCGTTTGCCAAAGCGAACGAAGACGATGCGCCACCAGCTCTGCCGCCGCCGCCGGCCGCGACGATCGCGCGGCTGACGCTCAAGGACGCCAGCGGGGGCGTGCTCAGCAGTGGCAGCCTGACCGGCTCGCCGGGTTTGACGTTCATTCTTGATGGCGGCGCCGGTGCGACCAATCGCGCCGTCGATCCGGGCCCGGGGACGACCGCTCGGGCCTATGATTTTGCGGTCAGCGGCACCGCCGGGGTTGGCACCGTCGGGATCACCATCAATCCGGCGCCGACCGATGTCTCGACTGCGTTGAATGCCCGTCTGGTAACGACCCGCAGCACGGTTGCGGCGATGGCGTTTCCGCCGTCGTGGGACGAGTTGATGAGCTATGCTGGGACGACCCAGGCGCAGATCGTCGAGCGCATGCTGGGGCGGATGGATGGCCTTCCGCGCGAGGCGTATCCTGAGTGGATCGACACGCAGCTCTTGTCGTCGACCCAGTACAACGCGTTGTCCGCCGAGGCCAGAGATGCCTACGAAAAACGGAAGTATCCGCTGCGCCAAGAGTTCAAAGCGTGGTTCTTCCGCCAGATGGTGACCAGTGCGGATTCGTTGAGCGAACGGCTGCTGCTGTTCTGGCACAACCATTTCACCACCTCGGCGTCGAGTGTCGAGGATCCTGAGCTGATCGCCCGCCAGCATCGTCTGTATCGCCAGAATGTCGGCGGGAATCTGCGGACCTTCCTCAAGGCGATGACTCGCGACCCGGCGATGTGCGAATACCTCGACAGCGCGCTCAATAAAAAGGGCAAGCCGAATGAGAATTTCGCCCGTGAACTGATCGAATTGTTTACTCTCGGCGAGCGTTCGACCTATGCCAGTTATGCCGAGGCGGACATTCCGATGGTGGCGCTGTGCTTCACCGGATACGGCGTGGACGCGAACGAAAATTTCCAATTCAACCCATCGAATCATGACTTCACCACCGACCGCACCTTGTGGGGCGTGGCCCGGGCCACGGGCGATGCGAATGATGGCGATTGGCTGATCGACCAGATCCTGGCCAAGGTCGATGGCAGCGGCCATTCATACTGTGCCCGCTACATCGTAACCAAATTGTGGAAGGAATTCATCGGCGATCCGGCGACCAGCGCGGCTACGATCCAGGCGATCGCCGATCAGTTTTCCGGAGCCTTCTCGTGGGATCTGAAATCATTGTATCGGGCACTGTTCACCTCGGCTGAATTCGTCGACCCGCTGCGCCGGGCGACGCGCATCAAGTCGCCGGTCGAATTGTATGTCACCTACTTTCGCGCCTTGGGCATCACGCCGACCAAGTGGGACGAGACTCTGTGGACCTGCTACACGCTTGATCAGGACCTGCTCGATCCACCGAACGTCTTCGGCTGGCCGGGCGGCACCAATTGGATCACCGTCAAAACGTTGGTCGATCGCCGGGAATACATGAGCTGGATGGGTTGGACCTATCGCGACCAGGTGCCCGAGCGGTTGAACAACGTGCTCGACATCCTGCTCTTGGCCGGGGATCCGATTGGCGGCAGTCCCAGTGGCACCAGCGCGGCCGACCGGTCACGCCAGTACATCACCGATTCGGCCTTCAACCTGCGCTGAGATGATCATGCAGCTCCCCCATCTGACTCGTCGCCAAGTTCTCCACGGTGCTGCGCTCGGTGCGTTGTCGGCTTTGCTGCCGGGCAACCTGCGAGCCTTCGAAGATCTGCTGCGGGTGGTGCGTACCGATCGCATCCTCGTGCTGCTCGAACTCGAAGGCGGCAACGACGGTCTGAACACCCTGGTGCCATACCTGGATGCGACCTATCGCATCAAACGCAGCGGTCGCCTACGGCTGGATCCGGACAGCACCGATGTG